>SXRC01000030.1 GCA_005793655.1 Actinomycetota bacterium | reverse complement strand
GTAAGAACACTGTTGAAGCGTTGCAATCTGGAACCATATTTGGATTTGCCGGTCAGGTGGATGGCTTAGTAAATAGAATCATTGACGAATTAGCTGATTTATATCCAGATTCAGGTGAGGTTTGTGTAATTGCAACCGGTGGGCTTGCGCCGTTAGTGCTTGGGATAAGTGAAACCATTGAATTTCATGAACCTGATCTAACATTAATCGGGTTACGGTTGGTACATGAGCGTAATTAATTCATAACATCACTACTGCCCGCTAAGATTTAACACATCATGGCTAATGAGGATGACCTACCAGAGCAACTACGAACTCGGCGTGAAAAACGGGCTGCGATAATAATGCGTGGTGGTGAGCCATATCCAGTATCAGTGCCAAGAACTGCCTCGCTATTAGAGATTCGAATGAAACATGAAAAGCTACCGATTGATGTTTCAACTGGTGTTATTGAATCTGTGACCGGGCGCGTTATTTTTAAACGCGATACCGGCAAATTATGTTTTGCTAATTTACGTGAAGGAGATGGAACTGAACTGCAAGTAATGTTTTCACTAGATAAAATTGGTGAAGCACAACTTGAAACCTGGAAATCTGAGATTGATTTGGGAGATATTGTTTCAGTTACCGGTGAGGTAATAACCTCAAAACGGGGTGAGTTATCAGTGCTAGCTAATTCATTCGCACTCGCTGCAAAATCTCTTCGACCACTGCCAGTTGAGCACAAGCCGCTCTCGGAGGAGAGTCGAGTTCGAATGCGGTACGTAGATTTAATCGTTAGGCCAGAGGCAAGAAGTAATGCCAGATTACGACCTGCAGTTATGCACTCACTTCGTGAAACTTTTACCACCCGCGGATTTTTAGAGGTTGAAACACCAATGCTGCAAGTGATGCATGGTGGCGCAGCAGCTAGGCCATTTAAAACTTTTAGCAATGCGTATGAGATGGATCTATTTTTAAGAATTGCACCAGAGTTATACCTAAAGCGATGTGTTGTTGGTGGCCTGGAAAAAGTATTTGAAATTAATAGAAATTTTCGTAACGAGGGCGCTGATTCATCCCATTCACCAGAGTTTGCCATGATTGAAACTTATGAGGCATACGGTGATTGGAACACGATGGCCGAGTTAACTAGAAGTTTGGTACAGGATGCGGCCAAAGCTGTCTATGGATCTCATAAAGTTAAGCACCATGATGGAAAAGAAATAGATCTTGGTGGGAAGTGGAAAGAGCTGTCTTTATTTGAAGTTATTTCAGAATCAGTTGGTGAAAAAGTAAATGGTCAGACATCTAAAGTTGATTTGACCAAAATTGCTGCAAAAAATGGCGTAAAGGTTGATCCGAAGTGGGTTAGTGGCAAAATTGCTGAGGAGATATTTGAGCATGTGGCAAAAGATAAGTTGATTGAGCCAACATTTATAAAAGGATTTCCAATTGACACCTCACCACTAGTCAGAGCCCACCGTGATACTGCCGGCATCGCAGAAAAATGGGATCTTTATATACAAGGTTTTGAGTTAGCAACTGGGTACTCAGAGTTAATTGATCCGGTGATTCAACGTGAGCGGTTGACTGAACAAGTCAAACTTGGTGCGTCCGGTGATTTAGAGGCGATGGGCTTGGATGAAGATTTTCTAAAAGCGATGGAGTATGCAATGCCGCCAATGGGTGGCATGGGTATGGGTGTAGATCGATTACTTATGGCATTAACAGGTCTTGGAATTAGGGAGACTATTTTGTTTCCATTAGTTAAACCAACCGCAGGTGATGAGTAATGTCAGTTTTGGTAAGGGGTGCTAAAACCTCTGATATTAAAAAGATTAGATTAATTGTTGACACATACGCATCAGAGCGCAAATTATTATCTAAAGAAACTGTCACCTTATATGAAAACGTGCAGGAGTTCACAGTGGCAGAGGTTAATGGTGAGGTAGTTGGCTGCGGGGCTTTGCATGTGCTTTGGGAAGATTTAGCTGAGGTGAGAACTGTTGCAGTAATCAAAGAGTGGCAAGGCAAGAAAATAGGGCATGCAATCTTGGAACATATATTGGTAAAGGCAAAAGAGCTTGGTGTGAAGAAAGTATTTTGCTTAACCTTTGAAACTAAGTTTTTTGGTGCACATGGATTTACAGAAATACAAGGTGCTCCGGTGGAGCCTGATGTCTATGCCCAATTATTACGGTCATATGATGAAGGTATTGCTGAGTTTTTAGATCTTGAGAGTGTTAAGCCCAACACACTGGGAAATACCAGAATGCTTAAAGTTCTTTAAGTTTTCGGGCATAAACACCCCAGTTATGGGGTTATAGAGCCATAACCAACCCTAGATATAGGTGAGTTATTCACAGCCTAATCAAAGTGCACAATCTCCCCCTTTGGTATTAGGCTATTTACATAGGAAAGAAAGGTTTGAGCAATGTTTGAACGGTTTACCGATCGCGCCAGACGCGTTGTTGTGCTGGCGCAAGAAGAAGCACGCATGCTCAACCACAATTACATTGGTACTGAACATATTCTTTTAGGTTTGATTCATGAAGGTGAAGGCGTTGCTGCAAAAGGACTTGAGTCCCTTGGTATTTCATTAGAGGCAGTTCGTTCCCAAGTTGAGGAGATTATTGGCCAAGGTCAACAAGCACCCTCTGGACATATTCCTTTCACACCACGTGCTAAAAAAGTATTAGAGCTTTCACTTCGCGAAGCTTTGCAATTAGGTCACAACTACATTGGTACAGAACACATTCTTTTAGGTTTAATTCGTGAAGGCGAGGGAGTTGCTGCTCAGGTATTGGTAAAACTTGGCGCAGATCTCTCTCGAGTTCGCCAACAAGTAATTCAATTACTCTCTGGCTACCAAGGCAAAGAGGCGGTCACAGCGGGCGGTCCAGCAGAAGGCCAACCATCAACATCTTTAGTTTTAGATCAGTTTGGTAGAAACCTAACTACCGCAGCTCGTGAAGGAAAATTAGATCCAGTAATTGGCAGAGAAAAAGAGATTGAACGGGTAATGCAAATTTTATCTCGCCGTACAAAAAATAACCCAGTTTTAATTGGCGAGCCAGGTGTTGGTAAGACTGCAGTAGTTGAGGGATTGGCCCAAGCAATTGTAAAAGGTGATATCCCAGAAACACTTAAGGACAAACAGCTTTACTCACTAGATCTTGGCGCCTTAGTTGCAGGCTCTAGATACCGCGGTGATTTTGAAGAGCGCTTAAAGAAAGTGCTAAAAGAGATTCGCACCCGTGGCGATATTATTTTGTTTATCGATGAAATTCACACCCTAGTTGGCGCAGGGGCTGCTGAAGGTGCAATTGATGCAGCTTCTATATTAAAGCCAATGCTTGCTCGTGGTGAGTTACAGACAATTGGTGCAACCACTTTGGATGAGTACCGAAAGCATTTAGAAAAAGATGCAGCACTTGAGCGTCGGTTCCAACCAATCCAGGTGGCAGAGCCAACCGTTGCGCATACAATTGAAATTTTAAAAGGACTGCGCGATCGATATGAAAGCCACCACAAGGTTTCAATCTCAGATGGTGCATTAGTTTCAGCTGCCACCTTGGCAGATCGTTATGTTTCAGATCGTCACCTACCAGATAAGGCAATTGATTTAATTGATGAGGCAGGATCTCGTTTGCGCATTCGCCGCATGACTGTGCCACCTGAAATTCGCGAGTTTGATGACAAAATTGCTGCTGCGCGTAAAGAAAAAGAGTCTGCTATTGATGGCCAAGATTTTGAAAAGGCTGCCTCCTTGCGGGATAAGGAAAAGAATTTAATCACCGAAAAAGCTGATCGAGAGAAGAATTGGAAAGCCGGTGATCTTGATGTGGTTGCAGAGGTTGATGAAGAGTTAATTGCTGAGGTGCTATCAACTGCAACTGGTATCCCAGTATTTAAGTTAACTGAAGCTGAAACTGCTCGCTTACTTAAAATGGAGGATGAGTTACACCGCCGGGTAATTGGTCAAGAACAGGCAATCAAAGCTTTGTCACAGGCAATCAGACGAACTCGCGCAGGTCTTAAGGATCCAAAACGCCCAGGTGGATCATTTATATTTGCTGGCCCATCAGGTGTTGGTAAGACAGAACTTTCTAGAACTCTTGCACACTTCTTATTTGGTGATGCTAGTGCATTAATTCAATTAGATATGTCTGAGTACTCTGAAAGACATACCGCCTCTAGATTATTTGGTGCCCCTCCTGGCTATGTTGGTTATGACGAGGGTGGGCAATTAACTGAGAAGGTTCGTCGTCGTCCATTCTCGGTTGTGTTATTTGATGAGATTGAAAAAGCTCACCCAGATATCTTTAACTCACTTCTTCAAGTACTAGAAGATGGCCGCTTAACTGATGCGCAAGGCAGGGTGGTGGATTTCAAAAACACCATCATTATTATGACTACAAACTTAGGTACTAAAGATATTTCGAAATCACTCTCACTTGGCTTTGCCAATGTGGCAGATGCCCAAGGAAGTTATGAGCGGATGAAGGCAAAGGTTGGCGATGAGCTAAAGACTCATTTCCGCCCTGAATTCTTAAACCGCATCGATGACATTGTGGTCTTCCACCAGTTAACTCAGGATCAGATCGTGAAGATTGTTGATTTGATGGTTGCGCATTTAGATGAGCGATTGAAGGCAAAAGATATGGGAATTGAGTTAACTGCTGGTGCTAAGGCGTTATTGGCAAAACGTGGTTATGACCCAGTACTTGGCGCTCGCCCACTTCGTAGAACTATTCAACGTGAATTAGAGGATGCTCTCTCTGAGAAGATGTTATTTGGTGAATTAAAAGCTGGTGAAATTGTGTTGGTTGATGTTTCAGATGATACTGATGCTGCAACCTTCACATTTAAGGGAACTGCCAAATCTGCATTGCCAGATTCTTTCGAAGATTTAACTGACCCAGCCTCTGCCTAATGTCCCTTAAGGGGAAAGTTGCTGTTGTCACAGGTGGCAACGGTGGTATCGGCTTAGGATTTGCTGCCGGTTTTGCACAAGCTGGTGCTGACATTGTGATTTGGGCTCGTAATATAGAAAAAAGTGAAGTAGCTGTTAAAAAACTAAAATCACTTGGTGCTAACGCAAAGGCATTTAATGTTGATGTGGCAGATAAAAATCAAATTGACCAAGGAATGATTGACACCGAAAAAGAGTTTGGCGGTGTTGATATTTTAGTTGCTAATGCTGGCATAAATATTCGTAAGGCCCCAGAAAATTATTTACCTAATGAGGTTGATCAAATAATTCAAGTTAACTTAACTGGAGTTTTTAATTGCTGCCAAGTAGTTTATCCATCAATGAAAAAACGCGGTGGTGGGAAAATAATTACTATTGGCTCGCTAACTAGTGTATTTGGCTTTGGTATTGCACCGATTTATGCAGCAACTAAAGGTGCGGTGGTGCAGTTGACTATGAGTTTAGTGAATGCTTGGGGCCAGGATAATATTCAAGTAAATACTGTTCTACCTGGTTGGATTAAAACCGAATTAACTGAGTAAACTCGATCACTCCCAGATTTTGTAAATAAAGTACTTGATAGAACTCCAGCCGGTAGGTGGGGTGAGCCCGAAGATTTTGCTGGTATTGCTAGATTTTTAGGCGGTTCAGATAGTGATTTCATAACCGGTGTAGCAATTCCGGTAGATGGTGGTTTTACCAGCACCTTGTTTTTAGTTGATCCGCCAGCTAATTAATCTTTACCTTACTAATTGCCTGCTCAACCCTAGATACCTCTAATATTTCAATTTCGGGAATCTTTAAATCACTACCAACTGGCACAATCACTCGTTTAAATCCAAGCCGAGCTGCCTCAGATACTCTTTGAGTAACTCCGGTAACTTTTCTAATTTCACCAGCTAAACCAACCTCTCCAATTGCTACTAAATCAGATGGAAGTGCTAATCCTTTAGCAGCAGATGCTACTGATAAGGCGACAGCTAAATCAGCTGCTGGTTCATTAATTTTCATTCCGCCAACAGTTGCCACATAAACATCTCGACCAGTAATTTTAATTCCAGCTCGAAGATCTAGCACCGCAAGTGTCATTGCAGTTCTAGCATTATCTAAGCCGCTGGTTACTCGCCTAGCGTTTCCCCAATCTCTACCATCTGAGTTAGGTGCACTTACTAATGATTGAATCTCAGCAAGTAGTGCCCGTCTGCCTTCTAGCACAACAGTCACACATGTTCCTGGCACAGGATCTGAATGCCGAGATGTGAACAGACCAGTTGGATC
>SXRC01000029.1 GCA_005793655.1 Actinomycetota bacterium | reverse complement strand
GATGAGGCAGGATTTAAATTATTACTTGAGAAGGGGATAAACTAAGCAGATGAGAATGCTTAATGAAAATCTACGCGAGCTGCCAATGCAGCCAGTATTTTTCGGCTTAGTCACCTTTGGAATTCTCACTTTTTTACTTTATCTAACCCTTCGTATTGACCGGGATTAATTATCAGCGCGGCAGCTAAAGAGTTTGCAATATTTGGTGGAACTTTTGATCCAATTCATCTTGGTCACCTGCATCTAATAAAAGAGATCTCAGATAGATTTGAAAAGGTATTAGTTATTCCAGCTGGATCCCCCTGGCTTAAAGAGTTTCCACCGTTAGCGAACGCTGAACAAAGATTTCAAATGGCAGATTTAGCGGTTACCTCGATGGGACTTTCTGCAAAGGCTGAGGTATTACCAATTGAAATAAGAAAAGCTGGCAGTAGCTACACAATTGATACTGTGGAATCACTTATGCAAATTTATCCTGAAGCTACCTTCACTTTAATACTCGGCTCTGATACAGCTCAGCATCTAGATAAATGGCATAGATCAACTGATTTATTAAAGTTAGTGAAAATACTGGTAATTAAGCGACCAGCTACACCAGCCTCTGATTTTGAGGAGATTTCGATTAAAGCATTAGATATCTCATCAACACAGGTAAGAAAGTCAATTTCTAATCGGGAGAATGTGAGTAATCTGCTGCCACCAAAAGTAGTTACATTTATTAGAGAGTATGGGTTGTATGGCAGTCGGTAGTAAAACCATCGAATTAACTAAAATTGCAGCTGCAGCATTAGCAGATAAGTTAGGTACGGAAATTGTGGCAATCGATTTATCTGAGCAGTTAGTTTTAAACCAAGTTTTCTTAATTGCGACTGGCAGTAATGAACCACAATTACAAGCATTAGCTGAGGTGGTAGAAAAAAAGTTAGCTGAGGTCGGTGAAAAGCCTGCCCGGAAAGAGGGAAGTAACTCTTGGATTTTGCTGGATTACACCGATTTAGTTGTGCATATCCAAAGTACTGAGCTTCGTAATTATTACATGTTAGATCGCCTTTGGAATGATTGTCCAACAATTGATCTAAATTTAGAAACGGTGAACCGCTGATGAGTAATACAAATACACCAATCAGAGTTGTCTTATGGCGGCATGGCCAAACTGATTGGAATGTTGAAAATCGTTTCCAAGGTCATTCAGATATCCCACTGAATAAAGTGGGTGAATACCAAGTAGTTGAAGCGGCAAAGGTTCTAGCTGGTTTAAGGCCAGATCGAATTATCTCAAGTGATTTACTCAGGGCGAAAAAAACAGCTGCGGCTCTTGCGGAGTTAACTAATATTAAAGTGGAGATAAATCCTGGAATTAGAGAGACCAATGGCGGATTATGGGAGGGCAGAACCGCTACTGAAAATAGAGCATCACACGGAGATTTATTTGCAAAGTGGTATGAGGGCGGGGATGAACCAGCAGGGGTAACAGGTGAGCGAAGAAGTGATGTGGCAAAACGAGCAGTAGCAGTTATTGAAAAAGAAACGGATAATTTTTCTGGCACAGTAGTTTTTGTAACCCATGGTGGAACTGTGAGAAGTGTTTTGGGTTCAATTCTTAAACTACCAATTCCACAATGGGGAATTATTGGCGGCCTATCAAATGCATGTTGGTCGGTCTTGGAGTTGACAAAACATCACACTGGTAGCAAATGGTACTTAGCAGAGCACAATGCTGGTTCACTACCTGAGCCTGTCTTTGGAGATGATGCAATAAATTAAAAAACCCGCCCACTATTTCTAGTGAACGGGCCTTTTAAGTATTTAGTTATTCGTGAACTGTTGCTACCGCCTTGATTGCCTCAGGCTTATTTTTATTTAGATAAGCAAGTGTGACAAATCCAAGAAGTATCCAAACTCCCATTGCATATGCACCAAGAGTAAGAGGTGAAGAAAGTGCCACAATAAACTTCAGACCAGGAACTCCAGTAATTCCAGCTGCATTCAAGAAGCCGGGAATTAAGAATAGGAATCCAATGATTGGAACGATGATATGAAGTAATGGATGACGATCTTCCTTGCGATGTTTTGAGAAGTACCCAATACAGGCAAGGTTTGCAATCATATAAACTGGAACAATTGCTACCACTAATCCAGTAGCAATAATTCCAAATGCTGTCTGAGGTGTGTAATTTGAACCAAGCCCAAGGGCTAGAGCAAGACCAACAGCTAATTGAAGTAGAACAGCATTACGTGGAGACTTGTATTTTGGATCAAGATCAGCCAATTTACCTGGGAAAACTCCAGCACGCCCAAAAGCATATGCAGTTCTGGTGAACACGTTAGCGCCACCATTTGCATTTGCAATTGTTGAGTTGATAATCGCAAATAGGATTAGTAACCAGAATATTGTTCCAACACCCTTTGCTAAACCATTCCAGGGCACGCCATTGTTGTAGGCAGCAAAATCTTTGAACTTATCTGGACCAAATGTAACTGCGGCAGCATATGTCGTTAGTGCATAAAGTGCACCAATTGAAATTGTTGCAATCATTACTGCTTTAGGAATATTTTTCTTTGGATTCTCAGTCTCTTCAGCAAGTGGAGCTGCTGCTTCAAAGCCAGCAAATGCTAGAAGACAGAAAACAGATCCAGCAATAACACCTGACCAGCCAGTGAAACCTTCAGCATTTGCATATTGTGTTGAAAATACTGCAAGGTCATTATTTCCACCAGCTTTAACAATTAAGTAAAGCCCGAATATCGCGAACACAATGACTTCAACAGCACCAAGGATTACACCTGTTTTAGTTGAGGTGCGAATTCCACGGTAAACCAAGAAACCAACTAGCAAAATACCAAGGGTGGTAAAGATCCACCAATTTCCGGTAGAGAATGAAGAATTTTCAGAGTTCCACTCACCTGCAACTGTGTAACCAAGTTGCAACATAACAAGTGGCACAATCAAGATTTCAACTGCTGCATATGCCCAGCCAACTAAGAATCCAACCCATGGACGAAGCCCAACTGCGCTATAAGTTGCAACAGAGCCTGCTGATGGGATGTGAGCTGCAAGTTGCCCAATGCTGGAAGCGGTGAAGAAAATTCCAATAAACGCAAAGACAACTGCAAGTGGTAGTGCGCCACCTGCTAATGGGGAACCAAATGGAATGGATGCTGCAATTGCAGCAGCTGGTGCCATACAACAGATTGATTGGAAAGCTACTTCGCGTAGCCCAACTGCATTACGTTCTAGTTGTGCCAAGGCTCAACCTCTTTCATAGTGTTTCAGACCTATGCCTGAAAGCATTAGGAGGAGTCTCGCAGGTTTTCTCAGTTACTACTGAGTATTTCTATATTTGTTTGCTAGGTTCTAAAAGGTTTAGGCGCACGGGAAATCTTAGGAACCCGCATTTTTGCGATCACACTGCCTGGTGAGGGATGACAGTATTGGGCGATTCCAAGATCACCGGCAACTGATAAAAATATAAATGCATCCTCCATCGTAAAGCCCCACTCATCAACTAATAACTTAGCTGCTTCCTCTGCTGCATTTTTTAATGCACCATCAATACTGTCAGCGGTTGTGCCATGAGTTATCCAAGAATCTTTTGTTTCAGTAACCGGCCAACCAGCAGCTTTTCCTTTTATTAGATCAACTTTAATAATTCCAGTACCGCCAATTTCAACACCAGTACCTGAGATCTCACCATCACCCATTGATGCATGCATATCACCGATTGCTAACTGACCACCTGGTTGGAATACCGGTAAATGAATAGTTGCGCCAATGCCATTTTGATTATCATCCAGATTTCCACCATGACGATCAGCAGCAAATGTTGAAATCTCACCACTTGCAGGGGCTACACCAATCACACCAAACATTGGGCGCTTAGGAAAAGTAATACCATTAGATTGCATGGTGATTGTGTCACCTGCAACTTTAAAAATTCTTGTTATTGGTGATTTTGCTTTATCGATTAATTGGCCCCACTCTGGAATTACCATGCCAGCACCTTGTGGTCCAGGCTTGATATCAATCAAAGTTACTGAAATCGAATCACCAGGCATCGCACCTTTAACTGCAATTGGACCGGTAGCACTATTAATTCTTGTCAAATCTAATTTTTCTAACGTATCGCTTTCACTTTGTACCTGACCAGTAAAGCAATCCCAAGTCTCTATTTCAATTTCGGTTCCTGAATCAACTGTTATAACTGGTTGCATGTCGGCTTTGAATGCCCAAACATGTTGGTCTTTACTGATCTTCAAAGTAGGTGTGCTCATATCGAAAATCTACCACTGAAAGTGAAGGTGAGGAAGGCAAATATGTGAGGCACAGATTTAGAAGATGGCCATTTAATTAGATAGGGTTGCACCCTCTCACTCAGAAGCGGGGCTGTGGCGCAGCTGGTAGCGCACTTGCATGGCATGCAAGGGGTCAGGGGTTCAAATCCCCTCAGCTCCACGTTTTAAAATAAAAAGATATAGGGAGTAGCGATGGCTAAATCTTTAACAATTCCCAAAAAGTGGAGTGCAACTAATATCCCAGACCTGACTGGAAAAAGATTTCTTATAACTGGTGCGACTTCAGGAATTGGATTAGCAGCAGCAACTGAATTAGCCCGTCGAAATGGCCAGGTTGTATTCACCGCACGCAGTGTTGATAAAGCAAGATCTGCACTAAAGAAAATTGGTCTAGGCTTAGTCGACTACCTACTTTTGGATTTAACAGATTTAGAATCGGTTAAACGGGCAGCCACAAGAGTTGATAAACCATTTGATGTGGTGATATTAAATGCTGGCGTAATGGCAACCCCATATACAAAAACAGTTGATGGCTTTGAACTGCAAATGGGGACTAATCATCTTGGCCACTTTGCTTTTGCTGGATTAATTAAAAATCAGATTAAGCATAGATTAATTGTGGTTTCATCCTTTGCTCACCGAATGGGTAATTTTGGAGATAACACAATGGGAGCAATAAGAGATCTGTGTCTAGGCGTTGGTAAGTATCAAAAGTGGGGCGCTTATGGTGCTAGTAAGTTAGCAAATTTATTGTTTGTCTCTGAAATTGAGCGGCTTAGAATCACTAATAACTGGTCTTTCATCCCGATTGCAGTTCATCCTGGTTACTCTGATACCAATCTACAGGCGGTGGCTTCGCAAATGAGGGGAGCAGCGACGGAAGAAAAAGTAACTATGTTTATAAATAAAGTCATGGCACAACCTGCCAGTCAAGGAGCATTGCCAACACTTGCTGCCAGCGTGTATCCAAATTTAAATGGTGCTAGTTTTATCGGCCCAGATGGCTTACTTGAAATGCGAGGTTATCCGAAATTGACTCGGGCAAAATCACTGGCCTATGACCAGACATTAGCAAAGAATTTATGGACCGTTAGTGAAGAGTTGACCAAGGTAAGCTGGGCATAACTTATGCAAGAGGCGTATGACTTTAAGGCGGTGCAGAATAAGTGGCTGCCAGTTTGGGACAAGTTAGCACCATTTAAATCTGGTATGGATGATGACAAGCGTCCTAAAAAATATGTTTTAGATATGTTTCCTTACCCATCAGGGGATTTACACATGGGACATGCTGAGGCTTATGCCTTAGGTGATGTAATTGCCAGATATTGGATTCAAAAAGGATTTAATGTTATGCACCCAATTGGTTGGGATGCATTTGGATTACCGGCTGAGAATGCTGCAATAAAAAGAGATGCTGACCCAAGGCAGTGGACCTATGAAAATATTGATGTTCAAAAAGCATCTATGCGCAGGTATGCCTGCTCCTTTGATTGGGATCGAGTACTTCACACCTGTGATCCTGAGTATTACAAATGGAATCAATGGTTATTTCTTAAGATGTTTGAAAAGGGGTTGGCATATCGCAAAGATTCAGCAGTTAACTGGTGTCCTGATTGCCAAACTGTTTTAGCTAATGAGCAGGTAGTTGCAGGACTTTGTGAAAGATGTGATACCACTGTCACTAAAAAGAAATTAAACCAATGGTATTTAAAGATCACTGATTACGCAGACCGCCTACTTGATGACATGGATCAATTAGAGGGTAAGTGGCCAGAGAAAGTCTTGCTTATGCAGCGCAACTGGATAGGCAGATCAACTGGCGCGCAAGTTGATTTTACAATTGAGGGCGTTGACAAAAAAATAACTGTCTATACCACTCGTCCAGACACTTTATATGGTGCAACATTTATGGTGGTAGCAGCTGATTCGACGTTGGCGGCAGATTTAGTTACAAATACACCAGTTGAAGCAGAGTTTAGAAAATATCTAGAAATCGTAAAGTCGGCTACAGATATAGATCGTTTGGCTACTGATCGAGTTAAAACTGGGATGTTTTTAAACCGCTACGTCATTAACCCAGTTAATAATGAAAAAATTCCTATCTGGGCATCTGATTATGTTTTAGCTGATTATGGGACAGGTGCCATCATGGCAGTTCCAGCACATGATCAGCGAGATTTAGATTTTGCCAAAGCAATGAAATTACCAGTCCGGGTAGTCATTGATACTGGTCTTGATGATCCAAACACCTCAGGGATTGCAACCGATGGTGATGGTCTAGTAATTAACTCTGGCTCTATTTCTGGATTAAAAAAAGATGATGCCATTACTAAGATTATTAAAGAGCTTGAGGCAAAGAAGTTAGGTAAGGCAACTAAGAATTACCGACTTCGTGATTGGCTGATATCCCGCCAACGATTTTGGGGTACACCAATTCCAATTGTTCATTGTGATAAGTGTGGTTTGGTGCCAGTACCAGAGGCAGAACTTCCAGTGAAATTACCAGATGCCAAAGGCTTAGATCTGAAACCAAAGGGTTCATCACCACTGGGCGCAGCCTCTGATTGGGTCAATGTTAAGTGTCCAAAATGTGGCTCGGCTGCAAAACGAGATGCTGACACGATGGATACATTTGTGGACTCCTCTTGGTACTTCCTTCGCTATACCTCTGTTAATAATCATGATGTGGCATTTGATAAAAAAGCTGTTGAAACCTGGTTACCAGTTGATCAATATGTAGGTGGTGTTACTCATGCGATCTTGCACCTTCTTTACTCAAGATTTTTTACCAAGGTATTAAATGATCTTGGGCTGCTTAACTTCAACGAGCCATTTACTAGATTATTAAATCAAGGAATGGTGTTAAAGGATGGTTCGGCAATGAGTAAAAGCCGAGGCAATCTTGTTAAATTATCTGATGAGTTAGATAAACATGGAGTGGATGCGATCAGAGTTTCTTTAGTATTTGCTGGTCCGCCTGAAGATGACATTGATTGGTCTGATGTTTCACCAGCTGGTTCATTAAAGTTTTTAAATCGTGCTTGGAAGATCAGCCAAGAGGTGAATAGTAAGCCGGGAGTTGATTTTTCTAAAGGAGATCTCACACTTCGCAAAGTAGTAGCAAAGTCATTATCTGATATTGAAGTTGCAGTTGAATCATTTCGATTTAACGTAGTAATTGCAAGAGTGATGGAGTTAGTAAATGCCACACGTAAAGCAATTGACTTAGGATGTGGCGCTGGTGATCCAGCGGTAAGGCAGGCGAGTGAGGCGATTGCGATCTGCCTGTCACTTGTTGCTCCTTATACCGCTGAGGATATGTGGGAAAAACTTGGCCATAAACCTGCCATCGCTAATGCTGGCTGGCCAAAGATTGATAAATCTTTACTTGGCGCGGATGATGTCATTGCAATCTTGCAGATAAATGGCAAGATTAAAGATCGTATTGAAGTTTCACCAAATATTTCAAAAGAAGATCTGGAAAAACTAGCTAGCGAAAACGCTGAAATTAAGAGCTCTTTAGCCGGATTAAAGGTCAGCAAGGTGATTACCGTTGCGCCTAAATTAGTAAATTTTGTAGTTTAAATTACACCCACTTCGCTACTAATTACTTTTTTTAGAGGTTAGAATTTGAACATGAAAAAGTTGGCCTTGACGCTCTTACTAGTAATTAGCATGCCGTCTTCATATGCTGCTGATACTGGGGGATCTGCACCTGCAGCGACAACTGCCCCAGCACCTACTGCTACAAAAACCCCAACTCCAACTCCAACTCCAACCCCGACTCCAACCCCGACTCCAACCCCAACTACCCCAGCTGCAGCAACTAAAACTGTAAGTAGTGAGTTGGAAACAATTAGAGCTTTGATTGCAAAAAAAGATTTCACTGCTGCGCTAGCAGCTTTAAAGATTGCTGATAAAGATTTTCCAAATAATGCTGATATAAATAACCTGTTGGGGTATAGCGCAAGAAATTTGAAGCAATATAAGCCAGCTGCTACTTACTACACCAAAGCTTTGAAAATTGATCCAAAACATCTAGGCGCTCTGGAGTATCAAGGTGAGTTATTTATGCTTACTAAGAAAACAGCGGATGCTAAGAAAAATTTAGCAAAATTGAAGAGCTTGTGTGGTGTTAAATGTGAAGAGTATTTAGATTTGAAGAAAGCGATCGGGAATAAGTAATCTTGCGTGCTCTATTGCGAGCCAGCCATTTTGGACCAACTTTCGCAGTAACTTTTGTCTCATTCTTACTTGCAACTGAATTATGGTGGGAAGGACCTGCCTTTATTATTGCCTTTGGTATTTTTCTTGGTCAACTACTAGTTGGTTGGTCTAATGATTTAAATGATTACCAGGATGACTTAAAACATAATCGCACCAATAAACCATTAGTTGCGAGCACAATTACTGCAGATCAATTACTTAGAGCAGTTAAGATTACCGCCCCCGCTGCAGTCCTACTTAACCTACTTGGGCCACTGGGTATAAAAGGTGGGCTACTTTATTTGTTTGGAGTAGGAATGGGTGTCTCCTATAACTTTTACTTCAAGTCAACTCTTTTATCACCTTTGCCATATGCATTGGCCTTCTCCGCTCTTGTCTCATCTTTAGTAATCGCAACTGATCGCCCAGTGCCAATCTGGTTAATTACAGCAGGAGCATTACTTGGTGTTGCAGCACATTTTGCTAATGTGCTTAAAGATTTAGATCAAGATCTGACCTCTGGCATAAAAGGATTACCGCAGCGGCTAGGAAAAAAGCCTTCACGAGTAATCTGCGCCAGCTTGTTGATATTAACTACCTTGCTATTACACGCAACTGTTGCCAATACCCCCTTACTGATACTTGGCTTAGGTGCTGCGGTAATAACTAGTGTGGCGCCAGACTCAGTAATCTTTAAGTCTTTAATGATCACGGTGATTATTGATGTAATTTTGTTAATAAATGCGACAAACTCAAAGATTGGCAGCTTCGTAATTTAAATACTTGCCTTATCTAACTATTACTAAGAGTATTACCGTATGAGACGGATTGTTTTGTTACTTCTAGTAGCAACAGTTTTGGCTCCTGACTCATTTGCCGCCCAACCTGAAACTGCGATCGAGGGTTTAAACAGTTTGCAGGTGAAGGGACGGGTGGCTAAAACTGGTTACACCCGCGCCCAATTTCCGCACTGGTCTGATCCTGATCGAAATGGTTGTGATGCTAGAAACGACACATTAAAACGAGATTTAACAAATATTACCTTCAAAGTGGGAACCAGAGATTGCAAGGTGTTAGCAGGGCAATTGCTAGATCCATTTAGCGGTCAGGCTCTTATTTTTAGTAGTGAAAAATCCACTGTTGATATTGATCATGTTGTGGCATTATCAAATGCTTGGCAAACCGGGGCAGCCTACTTTGATAAGACAAAAAGAAGTCAAATTGCTAATGATCCACTTAATTTACTGGCAGTTGATGCCAAATTAAACCGTCAAAAAGGAGATGGCGACGCTGCCACTTGGCTGCCACCAGCAAAATCCTATCGATGTGAGTATGTGGCACGTCAGATTGCAGTAAAGATTAAGTACTCACTTTGGCTCACTGCGCCAGAAAAAAGTGCAATGAGTAAGATTTTAGCAAGCTGTAAAGTGCAACTACTGCCAATAAATTAGTTAGAATTAGCAGATGTGTGGCAGATATGCATTAAATATCTCTGGTGAGGATTTAGCGGTTGAGTTTGCAGCAGGTATCACCATTGCTGCAATCACACCAAGTAATTGGAATATCTCACCAACTACGCCAATACCTTTTATCACTGCAGATAATCAGGCAGGTGATAACCGGGAAATTCAGATGGCAAGGTGGGGATTAATTCCAGCCTGGGCGAAGGATGCAAGCAGGCAATCAAATGCAATTAATGCCAGAGTGGAATCAATTGCAGAAAAGCCAACCTTTAAGAGCGCCTTTAAATCTAGAAGATGTTTAATCCCAGCCACTGGTTATTATGAATGGGCAACAGAGCTTGGTCAATACAAACCAAAACAACCCTTTTATATTTCAAATACAGATAAGAGCAGTATTGCTATTGCTGGCATCTATGAGGAGTGGATTAACCCACAAACATCCTCACCTATTACCACTGCAGCAATTATTACCCGCCAGGTATCTGGCATATTAAAACCAATCCACCACCGGATGCCGGTGATCTTGCCAAAGAGTTTGTGGAGCACCTGGTTAAGTAATAAATCTTTGGTAGCAGATGAGATATCTGAGTATTTAAATATGATTGATTTAAAATCACCAGATGCCGGGCTAACCTTTTGGCCAGTAGCTGATGAGGTTAACAACGCAAGAAATACTGGCCCAGAGTTGGCAGCACAAATTGAGCCACCTGCTGCTGGCACACTTTTTTAATATCTGCACCCAGTAATACTCTGACTTGCCACTGTCAGTAGGGTTTAGTATCTTATCGAACAAATGTTCGAACGCAAATCAAGCCCTGATTTAGGCCAAAACAACCTGGCCAAACTCTGCCTGACTACTCAAGCTGGTGAACCAGTTGAGTTTATTTATCAAGGGGTGCGTTTTCATATTAACCAAGTGTTAACTACCTGGCTACAAAGTAGTAACTGGTGGCAACAAATTGATTCTGATCAGATTAATGAACAGGTAAGTAAGTATTGGCAGGTGGAGGCGGCGCCAATTGGCGCACTTACCACCTTTGAGATTGAGTTTAATCAAGCAGATAACTCTTGGCAGATTAGACCAAGCTCTAGAGGCAAATCAAATGGTTAAATCATTTACTCACCTTTGTGTCACCTCTAATTACTCTTTTAAGTATGGGGTTAATCATCCAGATCAACTGGTGGCAAGGGCTGCCCAATTAAATATGAATACCCTGGCATTAACTGATGTTGATAATTTAGCTGGGGCAATTAGATTTGCCCAAAGCTGTGAAACATATGGCATTACACCAATTCTGGGAGTAAATATTGGCTTTATTCAAAAACAATCTCGGCTTACCTTACTTGCTAAAAGCGGCAAATTATCATCTCTTTATAGATTAATTACTGCAATTAATACCAACACCAGTGATGGGGTATTAACTGTTGAATTATTAGAAAGATTTAATCAATACTCATCTGATCTAATCGCACTCTTTGGTGTGCAGTCACAGTTGATTAGTAATCTACTGGCTAGAAAGGAAGGGGCAGCTTTAAGTATTTATCAGCTAGCAAAGAGCCACTTTAATCAGGTAGTAATTGAGTGTGTTAGCCACTTAGAGCGGAGTGGAAACTTAAGATCAACCTCAAATGCTGCTAAATCACTCACCTTTGCCAATAAGCACCAAATACCGGCGGTAATCACTAACTCAGTTAGATTTTTAGATCGATCAGATGGCCCAGTTGCAGATCTGCTAGATGCCAGTCGCAAGTTATCGCTAATTAGTGATGCCACCACAGAGCGCAGCAATGGGGAGGCGTATTTAAAAGATAGTCAGATGATGTATGAGTTAGCTGATCAAATATCACAGCAGGCAGGCCTTTCTGATGGGTATCAATTAATAAAAACCACCTTAGATATTGCCCAAAGCTGTGAATTAAAGCCAAGAGGTGAGATTGGCCTTGGTGGGGTGCACCTGCCTGAGCCAAAGTTATTTGATGCAAGTAACCAAGCGCAGTTACTGGCACAGCTTGAGCAAAAGGCAGCTGGTGCTATTACTTACTACTACCCAGTTGATTTAAAAAAAACTGCTCACGACCGGCTTGCCCAGGAGATAAACACAATTGGTCAATTAGGTTTTACCTCCTACTTTCTAACAGTTGCAGGTGTTGTGGATGCAGCTAGATCACTTGGTATCAGAGTTGCAGCCCGTGGTAGCGCCGCAGGTTCTTTAACCTGCCACTTACTTGGTATCTCAGAGGTTGATCCAATCAGGAATGGTTTATTAATGGAGCGGTTTTGCTCACTTGAGCGAAATGAGTTACCAGATATTGATATTGATGTTGAATCAGATCGAAGGTATGAGGTCTATGACTTAATCTTTAAAAGATATGGCGAAAGTAATTGGGCAAAGGTTGATAATCAAGGGCGGTGTGCCACAGTGTCGATGGTGGAGCGATACCGCGCTCGCCATGCAATTAGGGATGCTGGAAATGCGTTAGGGGCTGATCGCACTCAGATTGATCTGTTGGCAAAATCAATGCCCCATGTCAACGCTAGAAATATTGGTAGCGCAATAAATCAACTACCTGAGTTAAAAAGATTAGATCTATCATCCCCATTAATTAAGGCAACAATTAACTTAGCGATGCGACTAGATAAGCTTCCTAGGCATCTATCGATGCATCCATGTGCGGTAGTGATCTCAGATAATAGATTATTAGATTTTGCGCCAGTTTCAATTAATCAAAGTAATTACCCAATGCTCTCCTTTGATAAGGATGATGTAGAAGCCCTTGGCTTTTTAAAGTTAGATGTGCTGGGAGTGCGGATGCAATCTGCCATCGCCTATACCATCAAAGAGATTGCAGAGTGTGAGGATGAGTTGTTAGATATAAATAAGATCCCACTAGATGACAAGCTAACCTTTGATTTAATTAAATCAACTAGAACTCTAGGTTTATTTCAGGTAGAAAGTCCAGGGCAGCGAGAGTTAGTTGGCAAGTTAGTTCCTGATCAATTTAATGATCTAGTAATTGGTATCTCATTATTTCGACCAGGTCCAATTAAATCTGAGATGATCACACCCTTTTTAGATGCTAGATCAGGTGCAACAAGTGCAAATCTAATTCATGATGATCTAGCGCCCATCTTGGAGCAAACCAAAGGAGTTGTGGTCTTTCATGAGCAGGTAATTGAAATAATTGCCAAGTTAACTGGCGCCACCTTTGGCGCAGCAGATCAGATGCGCCGTAATTTAGGAGATAAAGAGAGAGCGCAGGAGGTTTGTGATTGGTTTTATCAAAGAGCAACCAAACGAGGTTATTCAAAATCAGTTGTTGATTACACCTGGCAGATCTTGCGAGATTTTGCCTCCTTTGGATTTTGCAAAGCACACGCATCAGCCTTTGCGATGACTACCTATCAATCTGCTTATTTAAAAACTCATCACACTGCAGCATTTTTAGCTGCAGTTTTAACTCATGAACCTGGGATGTATCCAAAGCGATTACTAATTGATGAGGCCAGGCAGTGGGGGATTGAAATCTTGCCGGTAGATATAAATAAATCAGCTGCTGGTTATAAAGTGGAGAAGGTGGTGAGGGAAAAAGATAAGTATCTCTATACCGCCCCAAATACTAAAAGCAGTGGCGCAAAATTAACTCTACCTAATGCAACAGGTTATGGAATTAGAGTCTGCCTTGCAGATATTGCCGGCATATCTGTGAGTGAAATTAAATCAATTATTGCAAATAGGCCTTATACCGATTTAGCAGATTTCACCTATCGATCAGGGGCTCATTGGCCAACCTCACAAGTATTAGTTGAGATTGGCGCCTTTGATCTACTTCATGGGATTGGCGTGGGAAGTAAATTAAACCGGCGAGATCTTTATGTCCACTTATCTGAGTTAAAACAATTAAATGCTGGTAAAGCATCTGTTGGTCAATTATCACTTGCCTTATCACCAGGTGCGGTAGATAGCTTAGGTCTGCCAGATATTACAAAAAGTGAGCAGATTGGTAGTGAATTACAAAATCTAGGTCTTGATATCACCGAGCACCTACTTAAACAGTACGCACCGTTTTTAGATGCACTTAATGTTTGTAAATCAAGTGAGCTAATAAAGGTGAGATCAAATCAAGAGGTATTAGTAGTTGGAGCAAAGGTTGCACTGCAATCACCCCCAATTAGAAGTGGCAAACGAGTCTTATTTCTAACCTTAGATGATGGCTTTGGTTGTAGTGATCTAACTTTTTTTGAAGATACGCAGCAAAGTTATGCTCATGTTATTAAAGGAAATAATTTGATTGTGGCAAAGGGTGTGGTTAGAAGAACTGGGGCCAGGGGAGTATCAATTAGGGCATCAGCTGCTTGGAGCCTTGATGAGTTATATGAAAAATGGCTTAATCAGCAGAGTGAAATGGTGAGTATTACTAATTAAGTCTGGCGTAGGTGAAGCTTAAATAGCTAGCGGTAATTACCCAGAGTTGATATGGAATT
>SXRC01000028.1 GCA_005793655.1 Actinomycetota bacterium | reverse complement strand
CCTGATCTCAGTTGCTGCTCGCAAGGTTGAATCAGCCCGCCAAGCCGATGGCGCTAGAGAGGTTGCCAAAGAGATTATTGCCGCTAAGTATCAATGGTCAGAAAAACAGTTTACCTGCCTTGATCAATTATGGATTAAAGAGAGTCATTGGAATTATAAAGCTAGAAATAAAGTAACTGGCGCCCATGGCATCCCACAAGCTCTGCCAGCTACCAAGATGGAGATAATCGGTACTGACTGGCGAACTAATCCAGTAACACAAATTACTTGGGGACTTAAATATATCCAAGAGCGATATGAGACACCGTGTAAGGCGTGGAGCAAGTTTAAGAGATCAAGATGGTATTAAAGGATTTTAACTAGGTAGGTTTTTTCCCAATATTTAATGGCTTGCGGGTTTGGGCGTAAAAATCATTTCCTTTATCATCAATAATTATAAAAGCTGGAAAGTTTTCCACCTCAATCTTCCAAATTGCCTCCATGCCCAACTCTTCATAATCTAAAAGCTCAACCTTTTTGATGCAATCCTGGGCAAGCCTGGCTGCTGGACCACCAATTGATCCTAAGTAAAAGCCGCCATACTTTTTACAAGCTGTTGAAACTATCTCAGATCTATTTCCCTTTGCCAGCATAATTAACGAACCACCCGCTGCTTGAAACTGTTCAACATATGAATCCATTCGCCCAGCAGTAGTAGGGCCAAAGGAGCCAGAGGCATAACCCACCGGCGTCTTAGCCGGTCCTGCGTAATAAACTGCGTGCTTTTTAAAGTAATCTGGAAGTGGTTTTCCGCCATCTAATAACTCTTTTAATTTGGCATGGGCTAAATCTCTGGCAACTACTAATGTGCCGCTCAAATTAACCCTAGTTTTAACTGGATACTTCGCCAGTTGAGCCAAAATATCAGCCATAGGCAGTGATAAATCAATATTTATCTCTGGGCCATCTAAATCTTCTTTGGTTGCAGCTGGCAAGAACTGAGCTGGATCCCTCTCAAGCTTTTCAATAAAAATGCCATCTTTTGTGATCTTTGCCTTCACCTGGCGATCTGCTGAGCAAGAAACTGCAATCGCAATTGGCAAGGAGGCACCATGACGGGGCAACCTGACAACTCGCACATCATGACAAAAGTACTTGCCACCAAATTGGGCGCCAATGCCAATGCTTTGAGTTAATTTTAATATTTCTTTTTCTAAATTTAAATCTCTAAAACCATGGCCAGTTTTAGCATCTCCTTTTGTGGGCAGGGAATCTAAATACTTAGTGCTAGCAAGCTTTGCTGCCTTAACTGTGTACTCAGCACTTGTGCCACCAATTACTACAACTAGGTGATAAGGCGGACAGGCGGAGGTGCCCAGGGATCGAAGTTTTTCCTCCAGCCAACTCATAAATGAGGTGGGGTTTAATACCGCTTTAGTCTCTTGATATAAAAAAGATTTATTAGCACTGCCGCCACCTTTGGCAATAAATAAAAAGTTGTACTCATCTAGATGATCAGTATCAGAGTAGATCTCGATTTGGGCTGGCAAATTATTGCCAGTATTTTTCTCCTCCCAGGTGGTAACTGGTGCTAATTGGGAGTAACGCAGATTTAATTTAGTGAAAGCCTCATAAACGCCTCTGGAGATTGAGATTTCATCTTTTTCTTGCGTTAATACCTGCTGCCCTTTTTTACCTATCACAATTGCAGTTCCAGTGTCTTGGCACATCGGCAAGATGCCACCCGCTGAGATATTGGCGTTTTTTAAAAGATCAGTTGCTACAAATCGATCATTCGGTGAGCTCTCTGGATCTTTTAAAATATCAGATAACTGCGCAAGATGTTCACTGCGCAGATAATGGGAAATATCATGCATCGCAACCTGGGTTAATTCACTGATTGCTTCCTTTGAAATCTTTAGGAATTGCCGGCCATCTGCAGAAAAGCTACTCACCCCGGCTTTGGAAATTAACCGATACTCGGTTTTGTCCTCACCAATTGGCAGTAGATCTTGATAGGTAAACTCTGGTGGCATAGGGGTAAATCTACTCACTTTCTATGATCAATTAGGATAAGCCCATGAGCACAGCCGGTAAAAAGCAGGTACTACTTGCCGCCCCCCGTGGCTATTGCGCAGGTGTCGATCGCGCTGTGGTTACTGTTGAAAAAGCATTAAATCTTTATGGAAAACCGGTTTATGTGCGAAAGCAAATTGTGCACAATAAATATGTGGTGCAAACTTTAGAGGAGCGGGGCGCAATATTTGTTGATGAAACTGATGAGGTACCAGAGGGTGCGATAGTTGTTTTCTCCGCCCACGGTGTTTCACCAGCGGTTCATCAAAGTGCGGCGGAGCGAAATCTAAAAACTATTGATGCCACCTGTCCATTGGTAACTAAGGTCCACCATGAAGCAAAAAGATTTGCTGCCGACGATTATGATATTTTATTAATTGGCCATGAGGGCCACGAAGAGGTTGATGGCACTGCCGGGGAGGCACCTGACCACATTCAATTAGTAGATGGTATTGAGAGTATTAAAAATATAAAGGTGCGAGATGAGAATAAAGTAGCATGGTTATCACAAACTACTTTAAGTGTGGATGAAACCTTGGCCACAGTTGCTGAGCTTAGAAAACGTTTTCCAAATTTAATTGACCCACCGAGTGATGATATTTGCTACGCCACCCAGAACCGTCAGGTTGCGATCAAAGAGATTGCGCCAAAGGCAGATCTAGTTTTAATTGTTGGCTCGAAAAACTCATCTAACTCAGTGCGCTTAGTTGAGGTCTCACTTGAGTATGGCGCAAAAGCTGCATACCTTATTGATTTTGCCGCTGAGGCCAAAGAGGAATGGTTAAGCGGTGTTACCACAGTTGGGGTTTCAAGTGGGGCATCAGTACCGGAGATATTGGTTAAGGATTTACTTGATTGGCTAGCAAAGCGTGGATTTGCTGATGTGCAGGTAATTACTGCAACTGAGGAGCATCTACTTTTTTCACTACCGGTGGAGCTGCGAAAGGAATTAAAAGCTGCCGGAAAGTGATTGATTACCTTGGTTACGTTCCTTTTTAAACCAGATGAACCAAGTTATCCCAGCACCTGAGAGTAGATAAAAAGAGACTGCAGCTAGCGCGGTAACTAGATCAATTAGCAACTCAGTTGGCGCAAAAGATGAGCCGCCAATAGTTGGCAGCAATATAAGGCAGGTTAGCAGTAGTGAAATTGGTGGGGCAACTGCAGTTACATAGGAGGTGCCAGTGCGGCCCAAGTAAATACCACCAAAAAATGCAATCCAGATTGCAAGGCAGGTAATGATTCCAAAGGATGAGCGAAAAATTAATTCAATTGCAGCAAATAAAAAGATTATCAAAAACTGCAGAACTACTACTCCTGGCTTTGTTAAGCCCGGCCCTTTAATTGGTGAGCTAATCGGTAAATTACTCATCTTTGCCACCTTCAATTTCCTCTACCTCAATAAAGTCATCATCAGCAGAGATCGCCTTTAACTCCCTAAGATCACCGGGTGAATCTGGGTACTCAATTGCTAATTTTTCTTTATCACCAGCAACTCCTAGATTGTGAATGCGCCTTGCTGGATTTAATACAGTTTTTTCAGCGGTAGGAATTAAATCCTCATACGCCTTTGCAGTTGATGAGATTGCCTTACCCACCGCCACAATCTTTCCATGCAGCAAGGTAATATTTTTAAGGAAGGTGTTTGCCACCTTTTGAATCTCATCGGCGTTGTCCGCTAATTTATTTCTGGTAAAGATATAACCAATGGTGCGCAGTAAGGCCATCATTGAGGTTGGAGTAGCGATGGTGACATTTAATTTAAATGCCTTTTCTAAAAATGCCGGGTCAACTCGTAAAGCCTCGGCTAATAAAGTTTCAAATGGCACAAATAAAACCACAAAATCAGGTGATCCAGCAGATTTGTGATAACCACGCTTGGCTAAAGCCTCCACATGTTTAAGAAGATCTTTTGTGTGTTGTACTAAAAAATCATTGCGTTCATTCTCTATCTCAGTGCCAAAGGCATCTAGAAATCGATCAAATGGAAATTTTGAATCAATAAATATGGCGCTGCCCCCTGGCATCTTTACGGTGATATCTGGGATGCCTGATGAATCAGCATCGGTGGTGGATTTTTGCCGGCTGTACTCATGACCTTCACGCAACCCTGCTGATTGCAAAAGTAACTCTAATTGCGCCTCACCAAATTTGCCGCGAGATTGACTGTTAGAGAGTGCACCAGCAATTTTTTTAGTTTCATCAAATATTGACTCACTTGCCCGTCTCATCTCATTAATTGTGGTCTCAAGTTTTGCTTCAGCTTGGGTACGAATTCGATTAGCCTCAACTGATTGGTTGGATAGTTTTTCAACTGTTGACTT
Source organism: Actinomycetota bacterium (assembly GCA_005793655.1). Lineage (GTDB taxonomy): Bacteria > Actinomycetota > Actinomycetes > Nanopelagicales > Nanopelagicaceae > Nanopelagicus. The sequence continues at coordinate 3,486 of SXRC01000028.1, read as the reverse complement.
CATTGCATTTAACTCAGCGGTTAATTTAATTGAGTTCTCGGTTTTGCTTCGCTCCTCCGTTAGCTGTTTTTTATAATCATCAAGCAGGGTGCTATCGCCTCCGTTGTTTTTATTTCGCAGGGCATTAATTAGGTATCCAATCATTACTCCGGCTGCTAGGCCGATAAGCAGTGAGATGATCGAGGCGGGCATGGGGTTATAGTGGCAGGAAGTACTGACAATCTTGCGTAGGCTTAACCCCTCGTGAGCCTTTCAATTGGAATCGTCGGTCTGCCAAATGTGGGTAAATCCACCCTATTCAATGCGCTGACTAAAAATAATGTCCTAGCTGCCAACTACCCCTTTGCCACTATTGAACCCAATGTTGGTGTGGTGGGTGTGCCAGATCCAAGGCTGGCAGTGTTGGCCACAATATTTTCCTCCGAAAAAATCTTGCCAGCTGCTGTCTCCTTTGTTGATATTGCCGGAATTGTTAAGGGTGCCTCTGAGGGCGCAGGGCTTGGAAATAAGTTTTTAGCAAATATCAGAGAGTCAGATGCGATCTGCCAAGTAATTAGAGTTTTTAAAGATGGGGATGTAGTCCATGTTGATGGTGATGTTGATCCTAAAAAAGATATGGAGACAATTAATACTGAACTTTGTTTAGCAGATCTGCAAACTTTAGAAAAGGCGATCCCACGTCTTGAAAAAGAGGTGCGCACAATTAAGGAGAAGGTGCCAGTTTTGGCGGCTGCAAAGTCAGCTGCGGAGATATTAAATCAAGGCCAACTTCTGCGTGGCAGCAAGGTGGATATTGATGCGATTAAAGAGTTGCAACTACTCACCGCCAAGCCATTCTTGTATGTATTTAATGTGGATGCAGCTGAGTTAGGTGATGCTCAATTACGTTCTGAATTAGCGGCATTGGTCCTACCCGCTGAGGCGATATTTCTGGATGCAAAAACTGAGGCTGAATTAGCTGATTTAGATGAGGTAGATGCGCTGGAATTGCTTAAATCAATTGGATTAAGCGAGCCAGGATTAACCACATTAGCAAGAGTTGGATTTAATACATTAGGATTACAGACATATCTCACCGCAGGTCCGAAAGAGACCAGAGCGTGGACGATTCATAAAGGTGATACCGCTCCAGCTGCGGCTGGTGTGATTCATACCGATTTTCAAAAAGGATTTATTAAGGCAGAGATTATTGCCTTTGATGAATTAGTTACTGCTGGATCAATGGTGCAAGCCCGCGCCAATGGCAAGGTGCGCATGGAGGGTAAGGATTACGTGATGGCAGATGGTGATGTAGTGGAGTTTAGGTTTAATGTCTAAAAAACAAGCACACTTAAAAGATCTGCCGGTTAAGAAACGAGAAAACCTTCGTAACGTGGCAATCATTGCCCACGTAGATCATGGCAAGACAACTTTGGTTGATGCCATGCTTTGGCAATCTGGAGCGTTTGCGGCTCATAAAAAACAAGATGAGGGCCAAGAGCGAATGATGGATTCCATGGATTTAGAGCGGGAAAAAGGAATTACCATTTTGGCAAAAAATACTGCCGTCAAACGTGGAAATACCATTGTAAATATCATCGACACCCCAGGGCACGCAGATTTTGGTGGCGAGGTTGAGCGCGGATTAGAGATGGTTGATGGCGTTATTTTATTAGTTGATGCCTCCGAAGGTCCATTGCCACAAACACGATTTGTTTTAAGAAAAGCATTACAAAAAAATCTGCCAGTAATTTTAGTAATTAATAAAGTAGATCGTCCAGATTCCAGAATTGCAGCGGTAGTTGATGAGGCTTACGCATTATTTTTAGATCTAGATGCCAATGAGGATCAAATTGAGTTTCCAATTGTTTACGCATCAGCCAGAGCTGGCAGAGCCTCACTTAAACGGTGTGAAGATGGTGGTATGCCGAAAGAGGAAAACTTAGATGTTTTATTTGAAACGATATTTTCGGCAATTCCAGCACCGCAGTACCATGAAGGTGCACCGCTGCAAGCACATGTAACCAACCTAGATTCATCTCCTTTCTTAGGCAGGCTTGCCCTTTGTCGAGTGCGTGAGGGTGTTATTAAAAAAGGCCAATCAGTTACCTGGATTAAAACTGATGGCAGCACGCAGCGGGTAAAAGTATCTGAGTTATTAATGACTGAAGCACTTGAGCGAGTGCCAGCGGAAGAGGCTCACCCAGGCGACATAATTGCAGTTGCTGGAATTGAGTCAATTACCTTGGGTGAAACACTTGCTGATTTAGAAAACCCACATGCGTTGCCATTAATTATCGTGGATGAGCCAAGTATTTCGATGACTATTGGTATTAATACCTCACCTTTGGCTGGCAAAAGTGGAAATAAATTAACCGCTCGTCAGGTGAAAGGTCGATTAGATTCTGAGTTGGTAGGAAATGTTTCACTGCGGGTGTTAAATACCGAACGTCCTGACACTTGGGAGGTGCAGGGGCGAGGTGAGCTGCAGCTTGCAGTACTAGTTGAGATTATGAAGCGCGAAGGATTTGAGTTAACTGTTGGTAAGCCGCAGGTTGTTACCAAAATTATTGATGGCAAGGTGCATGAGCCAATGGAGCGATTATCAATTGACGCACCAGAGGAGTACTTAGGTGTAATTACCCAATTAATGGCGCTGCGCAAGGGTCGAATGGAGCAGATGGTTAACCATGGCACTAGTTGGATCCGTCTTGATTACCGAGTTCCATCCCGTGGCTTAATTGGTTTTAGAACTGAGTTTTTAACTGAGACACGTGGAACTGGCTTACTTCACCATGTATTTGATGGTTATGAGGCGTGGCATGGTGAGCTGCGCACTCGCGCAACTGGTTCATTAGTTTCAGATCGAATGGGAGTAGTAACAAGTTACGCGCTCTATGGCACCCAAGATCGTGGTGCGATATTTGTGGAGCCAGGGGATGAGGTTTATGAGGGTATGGTGATTGGTGAAAACTCTCGTAATGAGGATTTAGATGTTAATTGTGTGCGGGAGAAGAAGTTAACAAATATGCGAGCATCTGGCACCGATGAATCAGAGCGATTAATTCCAGCAAAGAAATTAAACATGGAGGGTGCTTTGGAGTTTTGCCGAGAGGATGAGTGTGTGGAGGTAACCCCTGCAGTTGTTCGAATTCGAAAGGTCACTTTAGATAGCTCAACTCGGGCAAGAAATACCTCTAAAGCAAAGCGAGCAAATGAGAACTCTTAAGCTGTAATAGGTGAGGCTCACGGTGCAATGTCGGTGTTGGCTAGTTAAATTAAGTACGTGGTGAGCCCTAAAAATACGCCAGAAATAAAGTTGATTCGCACTGCCTATAAAAGTGAGGCGATTGCAGCAGCTGATTTAAATGAGCAACAAAAAGCGGTGGTAAATCATCGCAGCACAAAGTTATTGGTAATGGGTAGGGCAGGAAGTGGAAAAACTTCAACCTTAATTTCAGCAATCACGAATCGAATTGGCAATGGGGAAGATCCAAACTCAATCTT
>SXRC01000027.1 GCA_005793655.1 Actinomycetota bacterium | reverse complement strand
TTATCAGTGTCTTCAATTCGAAATATTAATTTTCCACCAGTATGTCTGGCATAGGCCCAATCAAATAAGGCAGTACGGATGTTACCAACATGCAGATCACCAGTTGGTGATGGCGCAAACCGAACCCTGACCTGTGAATTATTGGACACGAGAGGAGACCTTATTGGTTAAAGTGCCTAAACCATCAATTTCTATGGAGATAGTCGAACCGGCTGGCATCGCACCTATACCTGCCGGTGTTCCGGTCAAAATTACATCCCCTGGCAATAAGGTCATTACATTAGTAACAAACTCAATAATTTGTGGAATTTTAAAGATCATTTCAGAAAGTATGGATGATTGCTTAACCTGTCCATTTAATGTGGCAGTTATCTTTTGCCCATTTGGTTCAAACTCGGTTTCAATCCATGGCCCAAGTGGGCAAAATGTGTCAAAGCCTTTTGCTCTACTCCATTGTCCATCTTTTTTCTGCAGATCTCGCGCTGTTACATCATTTGCCAGGGTATAACCAAAAATCACATCCCTATATTTAGCAGCCGGAACCTCTTTACAAATTCTGCCAATCACCACTGCCAGCTCTGCTTCATGATCAACACGTTCACTCATTTTTGGCCAAATGATTGTTTCATTCGGACCAATAACTGAAGTATTAGGCTTTATAAAAATTATCGGCTCACTAGGAACAACTGAATCCATCTCAGCAGCGTGGTCAGCATAATTTTTACCAATACATACCACCTTACTGCGCGGCAATACCGGTGCCAGTAACTTAACATCACTTAGTTTTAAACTTTTATCTTGTGGAACTATCCCAGAATAAATTGGATCTCCTCGTAAAACCAAGATCGAATCCTTTTCATTTAGGACTCCAAATAATGGATCGCTACCAACTCCAGCCTCTGCTGGGGCGGTAAATCTAACAATTCGCATTAGAACATCTTACAACTGATCTTTAATCTGACTCGCTTCCTCAAGTTTTTCAACCAATACAGTGGCAATTCGGTGGCGCCTACCGGCAGGACGCTCTGCTGTTAATTTCCATCCCGATACAGTAATTGTGCTACCGGGTATTGGAATTCGACCTAAGTGCTTTGCAATTAAGCCACCAATTGAATCAACATTTTCAATTTCTTCTTGATTAAGTTCTAAATCAAATTTTTGTGCAAAATCTTCGACATGCAATCTTGCAGAAATTCTAGCTTTACCCTCCCCTAACCACTCGATATCCTCACTCTCATCATCATCGTATTCATCAGCAATTTCACCAACTATTTCCTCTAAAATATCTTCAATAGTGATTAATCCTGCGGTGCCACCATATTCATCAACTACTACTGCCATGTGAATTTGTTCCCTTTGCATTTGTTTGAGTAACTCAGCAGCTGTATTAGTCTCTGGTACAAAAGTGGCTTTACGTAATAGATCTCCAACTTTTTCACTCTGCTCAGCATCACGATTGTCATGAACTCGTTTAGCCAAATCTTTTACATAAGCGATGCCAACTACATTGTCTATACCCTCAGAAATTACGGGTATACGAGTGAAACCAGATCTTAGAGCCAGGGACAGGGCTTGCCGTAGATTTTTTTCAGCTTCAATCCAGACGATCTCAGTTCTTGGCACCATGAGTTCGCGCACTACAGTTTCGCCAAGATCAAATACTGAGTGAATCATCTCCCGTTCAGTGTCTTCGACAAATCCACTTTCACTAGCTTGATCAACTAAATCCCGAAACTCTGCTTCAGTAGAAAACGGACCAGATTTAAATCCCTTGCCTGGAGTAATTGCATTACCAATTTTTATCAAAAGATTACTTAATGGTCCTAAAATTCTAGATAGTAAATCAGCAATAACGATGGCAGACTTTGACCAAGCAAAAGCATGTTGTTTTCCTAATGTTCTTGGGCCTACACCAACAATCACGTATGAGATTGCGACCATGAGCACGATTGATTGAGCTAGTGCCAATCCTTTATTTGATGCCCTTTCCACAAATGCCGTTGAAACTAATGCGGTGGCAGTTAGTTCGCAGCTTTTTCGAACAAGCAGTAAGACATTTAGGTACTTTGCAGGATTTTCAACAAACCTATCAAAGTGCTTTTTGTACTTTGAATTATCCTCAACTAGTTGCTCAATTAGCAATCTTGATAATGAGGTCAAGGCAGATTCACTACCCGCTAAAAACCCTGCAAAAAATAGAAGCAGTGCAACTATAAATAAAGTGGAAATCATCAGACTAGTAACCGCCATTTTTTCAGAATTTCATCTTGTAAAGTAAACATCACAACTTCCTCATTTTCTTCCTCATGATCATATCCAAGTAAATGTAGGACTCCATGAACAGTTAATAGCTCTAGCTCTTTATCTAGTGATTGTTTGCCATTGTTTTGAGCATAGCTTGGACACAAAACAAGATCCCCCACAATGCCTGGGCCATTTGCTGCTGAATTAGGTTTCATTTCATCCATTGGAAATGAAAGAACATCTGTTGGCCCTGGCAGATTCATCCACTTCATGTGTAGATCAGACATAATTTCTTCGGTAACTACTTGAATGCTTAACTCTGAATCTGGGTGAATACCACTCTCAATTAATGCAAAATTAGCAACTGAAATTATGGCTGCTTCATCACACTTACTGGTGGAATTATTAATTAATTCGATTTTCATAGATGCTTATTCAAGTTAACTCTTGAATAATTAACGATCACCCTTACCGCTTCGTATAGGAAATGTTGATTTAGAAATATTCTCATCCCACTGGCCGTATGCGGTAACGATATCTCCAACTAATCTATTTCTGACAACATCTTCAGCTGTTAGATACATAAATGAAATATCATCCACATCTTTCAAAATGTCTTGCACAATTTTAAGTCCTGATTGTGAGTTGTTTGGTAGATCAATTTGGGTAATATCACCCGTAACCACCATTTTTGATCCAAAACCCAATCTGGTTAGGAACATTTTCATTTGCTCAGCAGTTGTATTTTGAGCCTCATCTAAAATAATAAATGCATCATTCAAAGTTCTTCCCCGCATATAAGCAAGTGGGGCAACTTCAATCACTCCAGTGCTCATCAATCGTGGAATGGCATCTTGATCAATCATGTCATGCAGGGCATCAAATAATGGACGAAGGTATGGATCAATTTTTTCATGCAATGTTCCAGGTAGGAATCCAAGCCGCTCGCCTGCCTCTACCGCTGGCCTTGTTAGGATTATTCGATTCACCTGCTTGGCCTGTAAGGACTGTATAGCTTTGGCCATTGCCAAATAAGTTTTGCCCGATCCAGCAGGACCAATCCCAAAGGTGATTGTGTTGGAATCAATCGCATCAACATACTTCTTTTGATTTGCTGTCTTAGGGCGGATAGTTTTGCCACGATTACTCAAAATATTCAGCGACAGGACCTCAGCTGGATGCTCGGCTGGATCTTGCTTGATCATCCCGATAGACCTACTCAACATATCTGCATTTAAATTCTGACCGCTTCTTAAAATAGCAATCAATTCCTCAACTAAACCAACCAATTGCTTTGATTGTTCAATTTCACCTTTTACATAAATTTCATTCCCCCGCACAGTAATTGCCAACTGTGGAAAATGATTCTCCAAAATTCTAAGATATGAATCAGCCGGCCCAACAAGTGTGACCATGGCAAATGCAGCAGGTACTTTTATAACGATCGGATCCATCACCATAATTCTATATTTATCCTGGTGGCCAAGCGAATGACCTACCACCAAGCAGATGAAGATGAGCGTGGAAAACTGATTGTCCTGCCCCTGCACCTGTGTTTATATTCATACGATAACTATCCAATCCAATTTCTGCTGCAATCTCACCAGCTGCCCTGAAAATCTCACCAGCTAGTTGGGAATCAGCATCTGCCACCGCAGCCATATTTTCATAGTGCTGATTTGGAATAATTAAAATGTGAGTCGGTGCCTGCGGCGTAATATCTTTAAATGCTGTAAACACTTTAGTCTTTTTAACTATTTCTGCAGGAATCTCATTGGCGACAATTTTGCAAAATAAGCAACCCATGATTACCACCTACCTAATTTTGTTTGCACCGCGGCAAGTGCCGCAAATCCAGCATGCGCTGATCGAAGTACGGTTGGGCCTAAGCGAAGGATCATAGAGCCAGAGCTCTTGAGTATTGATAGCTCATTATCTGTAATTCCTCCTTCTGGGCCAATAATTAAATACACAGCATCTAAATTTGAATCAATTTGTGCATCTGCAAATTTTACTTGGCCGCTCTCGTGAAAAACTAATCCAAGTTTTTTACTGTTAAATTCCTTAGCCAGGCTGGTGGTGCTTATAACCTGCCTAAGGCGTGGCACCTTAACCCTTCTAGATTGTTTGCATGACTCTTTAATAGTTATAAGCCACTTACGCTCTGAATCACCTTGCCATTTACTGATTGATCGCTCTGCTTGCCATGGAATAATTTGGTCAACTCCTGCGGCTGTGATCAACTCAAGCATCTCCTTGTTGCGATCTGACTTTGTAATAGCTTGGACCAGGATCAACTCTGGTTTACTCGCTGACTCTACGCCCCGCTCAGTAATTGAAATTTCTAAAGACTTTTTACTTATCTGGACAATCGGACCTGAAACCCAGTTACTTTCTCCATCGGATATCTTAATCTTTTCACCAATATTGAGCCGAAGCACTTTCACCGCATGATGAGCATCTTCTTTATCAATTTCTTGAGTGTTACCAGAGCTTAATTGATCAACAAAAAATAGAGTTAACACTAGCGAAATGCATTTCTAACTTTACTAAAAAAACCTTGATCTTTATTGGTGTGAATCTCTACTTTATCAGCGCTTTCATTTCTTAGCTGTGCGAATTTTTTCAACAAATCACTCTGCTCTTTACTCACTTTTCCTGGAATATTTACTTCGATGTGAATTACTAGATTACCTCTGCCAGCCCCTCGTAATTTAGTAACTCCCAAACCCTTCAATACAACCACTGAACCGCTCTGCGTGCCTTCTTTAATTTCTACTTTTTGAGGTCCATCGAAGGTTTCGATAATAACTTCAGTACCAAGTGCTGCAGATGTCATCGGTACTGCTATTGATATATGTAAGTTATTCTCCTCCCTAATTAAAAATTCGTGCGCAAGTTCAACTATTTCAATATATAAATCCCCTGGAGTCCCGCCTCCAGGACCAACCTCACCTTGACCACTTAATTGGATTCGATTACCAGTTTCAACACCTGCTGGTATTTTTACTGGAATAGTTTTACGAGATCTCACTCTGCCATCACCAGCACATTCAGTACATGGATCTGATATCACAGAGCCAAAACCCTGACAGCTTGCACATGGCCTGCTAGTCATTACCTGACCCAAAATAGATCTAGCAACTTGTTGTGTTTCTCCCCTGCCTTTACAAATATCACATGTCCTTGGTCTTGAGTTATTGGCACAACCACTACCGCCACATTTTGTACATATCACCGCCGTATCTACATTTAAATCACGATCGCACCCAAATGTTGCCTCTTTTAAATTAACTTCAACCCTAAGAAGTGCATCTTGACCTGGTCTGGTTCTTGGCCGAGGACCACGTTGCTGGCCACCACCAAAAAAAGCATCCATAATGTCGCCAAATCCGAAGCCAGCATTTGAAAACCCGCCGCCAAACCCGTTACCACCAATATCATAATTTTGCCGTTTATCTGGATCGCTAAGCACTTCATAAGCAGCAGTAATCTCTTTGAACTTATCTGCCATTTTTGGATCAGGATTCACATCAGGATGATAATTACGAGCTAATTTGCGGTAAGCCTTTTTTATCTCATCAAAGCTGGCATCTCTATCAACACCAAGGGTTTCATACAGATCAGCCATCTTTTACTTGTTCTCCGTCAAGAAACTTCCGACGTAATTAGCAACTGCATTTACCGCCGAGATTGAAGCGGCGTAATCCATACGAGTTGGTCCCAAAATTCCAAGAGCCCCGATATCGGCGTAACCAACTTTTACTAGACTAGTTTTACGCAAGCTTTTTTCACTTTGTTCATCACCTATTTGCACCTTTACCGAAGCGTCAGTGCCAGATAGAAGCCTTAGTAAGACAACCTGCTCCTCTAGTGCTTCTAAAATTGGATGAATACTATTTGATAAATCTTGATTTGCTCGGGCCAAGTTTGATGCCCCTGCTAGTACAACCTTTTCTTCCGGGTGCTCAACGGCCATTTCAATCAAGGTTGCAATGAGAACCAGTACGTTAGATTTATCATTCCCACGATAATTTGCTGAAAAATTCTCTATCCGGCCTGCGACATTTGATAACGATTGCTTAGCAATTACTAAATTTATTTTCTTATGAAGATCTGAAAGGCCATTTTCAGTAATTTCAAATACCAATTCCACCATTTTTTGTTCTACCCGTCCAGTATCAGTTATCAAAACAATCATTATTCGGTTGGGATTTAGTAGAACTAATTCAACATGGTGGACATTTGCTTTGATTAGTGATGGGTATTGAACTACTGCAACTTGTTTAGTTACTTGCGCTAGCAATCGAACTGTTCTCGATATAACATCATCTAAATCAGTTGCACCGTCTAGAAAATTTTCAATCGCCTTACGTTCTGCTGTCGACAGTGGCTTTACCTCAGCAAGTTGATCAACAAATACTCGATACCCTTTATTTGTTGGGATTCGACCAGCACTAGTATGTGGTTGCGTAATCAATCCAGCATCTTCTAAAACTGCCATCTCATTTCGTATCGTTGCAGGTGAAACACCCAAGCCAGAACGGGCAGCTAAGGTTTTTGAACCAACCGGCTCCTCGGTAGCAACGTACTCATCAACAATTGCTTTAAGAATTTCAAGTTGTCGCCCAGGCATCGCATTACTCATATGAGAACGCTACTACAAGAGGATTTTACGCAGAATTCGGTCGGCGATAAGCCGGCCATCTACGGTCAGGGTTGCTCGGCCTTCATTCCAATTTGATTGATCCAGATGACCACTTTCAACATACTCTGATAATTCCAACAGTTGCTGCTCATTTAAAGTTTTCTTAGCCACGCCAGTAGGTAATCTTAATGAAAGCATCAAGCGTTCACTTTCTCTCTGCAATTCCTCTAAAGATTCTGATCCTGCCATTGGTGATTGGTTTGATTGAATTTTTTCCTTATATAGATTGGGATGCTTTACATTCCAAAATCTCCTGCCATTTAAATGCGAATGCGCTCCAGGACCTGCTCCCCACCAATTATCGCCCAACCAATAAGCCAAATTATGTTTACTGGCTGAATTTGGCTTGGCCCAATTACTTAATTCATACCAATCAAAACCAGCAGATGTGAAGGCTTGATCAGCAATCAAATACTTTTCAGCGGCTAAATCATCATCGACTGGGTTCACTTGACCGCGTTTAATTTGCGCAGCTAACTTAGTTCCCTCCTCAACAATTAAACCGTAAGCCGATATATGGGTGATTGGTAGCGAAAGTGCTGCATCAATTGAAGTTTGCCAGTCCGAGATACTTTCACCTGGTGTACCGTAAATTAAATCGACTGAAATTTCTTTAAAGCCAATCTCATCTGCCCAATTTGTCACCTGTAATAAGTTATCTGGATTATGAGTTCTATCTAAGGTTTCTAGCACATGTTTTACTGCAGATTGCATACCAAATGAAAGTCTATTTACTCCCACTTCCTTGAACTGAGTTAGGGAATCCTTACTTACAGTGTCTGGATTACACTCCATAGTTATCTCTGCCTCTGCAGATAAATCGAATCTATTTTTGATAGTCGAAATTACTCGGCCTATATCACTTGCCTGCATAAGTGATGGGGTCCCACCACCAAAAAAAATAGAAGGAACGGTGACATTTTCACCAACTTCAGCTCTTGCAAAGCCAATCTCCTTAATTAAAAGATCTATATAGGAGTTCGATATATCTTTTAGCCCAGTTGTTATTTGTAATTCACTTGGGGTGTAGGTATTAAAATCGCAGTAGCCGCACCTTTTGATGCAGTATGGGATATGGATATAAAAGGCAAGATTCACTTACTTTTTCTTTTCACTCACTTTGTCTGAATCTGTCGTAAGAGCAGCGATGAATGCTTCCTGCGGTACCTCTACACGCCCAACCATTTTCATCCTTTTCTTACCTTCTTTTTGCTTCTCAAGAAGGTTACGTTTCCTAGTTATATCTCCGCCATAACACTTTGCCAATACATCTTTACGAATAGCTCTTATGTTTTCGCGGGCAATAATTTTTGCCCCAATTGCAGCTTGAATGGGCACCTCAAATTGTTGACGCGGTATTAATTCTTTTAACTTTTCAGTCATCTTCACACCATATGAATAAGCTTTATCGCGATGTACAATCTGACTAAATGCATCCACTTTTTCACCTTGTAGCAGGATATCTACCTTTACTAAATCACCTGCTTCTTCACCAATTGGTTCATAATCTAATGATGCATACCCTCTGGTTCTGGATTTAAGTTGATCAAAAAAGTCAAAGACGATCTCCGCAAGTGGCAAGGTATATCGAATTTCAATTCGATCCTCAGATAAGTAATCCATTCCTTTTTGCACTCCTCTGCGCTGTTGGCAGAGCTCTATAATCGTGCCAATAAACTCACTGGGTGCCAAGATTGTTGCTTTCACTATTGGCTCTTGAACCTCAGATATTTTTCCATCTGGATACTCTGATGGGTTGGTAACTACTAATTGTTTTCCATCTTCTAATGTGAGGTTATAAACCACGCTTGGAGCGGTAGAGATTAAGGTAAGGCCGGCTTCACGTTCTAATCTTTCTCTAACGATCTCCATATGTAACAATCCAAGGAATCCGCACCGAAACCCGAAACCTAATGCATCTGATGATTCTGGTTCAAAAACAAGTGCTGCATCATTGAGTTGTAACTTATCTAAAGCCTCTCGCAACATTGGGTATTCATCACCATCTAGCGGAAATAAACCTGAAAAAACCATTGGCTTTGGATCTTTGTACCCAGCTAAAGCAACCGTTGCTGGATTGTTATAGGTAGTAACTGTGTCACCAACTCTTGATTGACGAACATCTTTAACTCCAGTTATTAAATAACCTACCTCACCAACACCTAAACCATTGCTGGCAACTGGCTCTGGTGATATCACTCCCACCTCTAGCATTTCATGACGCACACCTGTTGAATACATTTGGATCTGATCTCTTGGCGAAAGATGTCCATCCATTACCCTTACATAGGTAATAACACCACGATATGAGTCATAAACTGAATCGAAAATTAAGGCTCTAGTTGGCGCTTTCGCATCACCAATCGGAGATGGTAATTGCTTAACTACTTGGTCTAGTAGTTCTACAACACCTTCCCCAGTTTTTCCAGATACTCGTAGACAGTCTTCTGGTTTACAACCAATTAAGTTTGCAAGTTCTATCGCAAGCTTGTCTGGTTGAGCAGCTGGCAAGTCAATTTTATTTAATACTGGGATGATGGTTAGGTTATTTTCCATTGCTAAATAAAGATTGGCTAAGGTTTGTGCTTCAATTCCTTGAGCACAATCAACTAGCAAGATTGCACCTTCACACGCAGCCAATGAGCGAGATACCTCATAAGTAAAGTCCACGTGCCCAGGAGTATCGATCATATTTAATACGTAATCTTTGCCATCAATACCTGATTTCCATGGCAATCTCACCGCTTGACTTTTTATGGTGATCCCACGTTCACGTTCAATATCCATGCGATCTAAATATTGTGCTCGCATATTGCGGTCTTCAACCACCCCTGTAATTCCAAGCATCCGATCAGCCAATGTAGATTTACCATGATCAATATGGGCAATGATGCAAAAGTTTCTTATTTGTTCAGGATTTGTGGCAGCAGGTTGAGGTGCCTTAGCAATCGAGATAGCAGGCATTTATGCCTTCGCAGTTTCTAGAAAATTAACGAACGCCAGCTTTGTTGGCTAACTTAGCCATAGCTGACTTTTTATTAGCTGCATTATTGGCATGAATTACACCTTTTGCAACAGCCATATCTAATGAACGAGATGCATCCTTAAATTCAGTTTTGATCTTTGCGGCATCACCGGCTGAAATCGCATCACGAAATCTACGTATCGCAGTGCGCAAAGCTGATCGATAAGCCTTATTGCGATCCTGCGCCTTATTGTTGGTGCGAATACGTTTGATCTGAGACTTGATGTTTGCCACTGTTAACTACCTTTTCTCGTGAATTTTATTAAATGCACATTGAAGCAAGATCGGAAGGATATCAGCGCAGGGCCATTACGCTCAAACTGAGCCTGATCACTTACTACCTCTAGCGGCACAAACCGTCATTATTGCCCTCTCTAGGGCGTATTTTGGATCTGCAGCAGCGCCTTTAATATCAGCATCAGCACCTGCAATTGCTATCACCGCTCTTGCCATTGCATTATCACTCCAGCCAATTAACTGCCTACGCGCTTTATCAATCTGCCAAGGTGGTAATGCCAAAATTTGTGCTAATTCATAAGATTTAACACTGCGAGACTCACCAGAAACTTTTGCGAGGGTTCGAAACGAAGCAGCTAGGGCGCTGACAATCAAAACTGGGTCAGTGCCAGTAGAAAGGGCATTTCTTAAATTGATTATGGCGATAGAGGTATTGCCATCAAGGGCAGCATCTGCAACATCAAATCCAGTGCTCTCAACTCTGCCCTGCTGATAAGTGGTCACATCCTCTTCATCAATTGTCTTCTGCAGCGCTACATCACTTGCTAACTGCGTGCATGCACCACCGAGCTCACGCAAATCACTACCCAGTGAATCAATCAATGCCTGGATAGCAGCTGGGGTTATTTTTCTGCCTAGACGCTTAAACTCTGAGCGAACAAATTCTGATTTTTCACTCTCTTTTTTTATCGCTTCAGCAGAAATAATCTGAGCACCAGCTTTTTTGATTTTATCAACCAATGCTTTGCCCTTGACCCCACCTTTGTGCCAAAGAACTAGCATTAAGGACTCATCCTGATTTTCAAGATAGTCACCAATTTCATCACTGCAATCACCATCTAAATCTTGAATCTCTTTGATAACTACAATTCTTTGGTCTCCAAAAAGTGACGGAGCTAAGGCATCGGTGATAAAGCCAATTTCGATATCTTCAATTGAAATATTAGTCACCTGCGCCGCTTCATGTTCAGCGATGATTTGTGCAACAGCTCGATCAGCTAATAAGCCCTCTGCGCCTTGAATTAAAACTAACCCCACCTAATTTGCCACCATTCTTGTCCAGTAACCCTGATCTTATTAGGTGTGGCAAGTGAGATCCCGCCCGCGCCAGTTATTTGGTGAGGTTACCCACTACTAATAGTTAAACACGGGGTACTGACAGTAGATTTGTGTCATGAAAAACCCCGATGCGATCGTGATTGGCGCTGGTGTGGTTGGAGCCTGCACCGCTTTATCTCTGGTAAATGCTGGCCTTAAGGTTTTAGTAATTGATCGTGGTCCAGTTGCCAGTGGCACTACTGGGGCTGGTGAGGGAAATATTTTGGTATCAGATAAGGAACCGAGTGCTGAATTAACCTTAGCGGTTCGATCTCGTGATGCTTGGTTTGAATTGAACACAGATATTGGTGGTGGTTTTGAACTTGAACCCAAGGGTGGGGTGGTGGTTTCTCGGAGCGAAAAAGGAATCGCCAATCTAAAAAAACTATCACAACTGCAAAAATCCAACGGGATTGAAGTTGTTGAATTAGATGCAGCTGGTCTTAGGAAAATAGAACCTTTAATCTCAGAGAGTGTTGAGTATGCCGTTCTTTATCCTGGAGATGCTCAATGCCAGCCAATGCTGGCTGCCGCTCAAATTATGCGTGCGGTTAGAAAGCGTGGAGGCCAGTTCATTCAAGGTGAAAATGTCATCTCGATTAATATCTCATCAGGCAGAGTGATTGGATTAAAAACTGATAAAAATAATTACTCTTGCCCGATCATCATTAATGCAACTGGAACCTGGGCTGGTGAGATCGCCAATATGGCTGGTTCATACCTGCCAATAATGCCTCGGCGAGGTTTCATTCTTGTCACCTCTCCAGTGCCAAAAATTGTTCACCATAAAGTTTATGATGCAGATTATGTTGCAAATGTTGCAAGCAGTGATGCTGATCTGCAATCCTCAGCAGTAGTTGAGGGAACTGAAAGTGGCACGATATTAATTGGTGCCTCTCGTGAACGAGTAGGCTTTAAATCAGGTTTGGATGTAGCTGTACTGCGCCAACTAGCTAGGCAAGCAATATCCTTGTTTCCAATTCTTTCAAATATGTTATTTCTTCGTGCCTATCGTGGATTTAGACCTTATGCACCAGATCATTTGCCTGTGATTGGTGAAGATGCAAATGTGCTGGGGCTATGGCATGCCGCAGGACATGAAGGAGCAGGCATTGGTCTCTCACCTGCAACTGGTGAATTGATTACCGCCCTAATTACTGGAAATAAAACTTTTATGGATCCCACACCATTTTCACCAAAACGGTTTAAGGAAAGCGCTCATGTCAGGATCTGATCTGCAATTTACCTTTGATGACCAGATCATCACTGCGAAGAGTGGTCAATCAGTGGGGGCAGCCTTACTTGCCGCTGATGTACGCAAACTGAGGACAACTAGATTTGATCAAAATCCCCGTGGAGTTTTTTGTGGTATCGGAGTTTGTTTTGATTGTTTGGTTGTAATCGATGGTATTGCAAGCCAACGAGCTTGCATAGTTGAGGTTAAGCCAGGAATGAAAGTACAAACACAGGTGGGATCAAATGCATAATGTAGTAATTATTGGCACCGGACCCGCTGGCTTAAGCGCTGCACTCTCTGCTGCTGCAGCTGGTGCACCGGTTTTATTACTAGATAACAACCCTAGATTAGGTGGGCAGTACTGGCGAACCTTTACTGAAGATACTGAACATGAACAAAGTCAGCACTTTGATTTAGAAACAGGATTAATTTTAATTAATGCGGTAAAAGCTCGTAAAGAAATAGAGGTTTGGTCTGGGGCTCAGATATGGAGTGCCTCCCATCAGCAAGGTGTAAATACCTTAAGAGTTATTTACAAAGGTGTTGAAAAGATTATTAATACTAAGAATCTGGTGATCTGCACCGGCGCATATGATCGCACGCTGCCTTTTCCTGGCTGGGATATTCCAGGAGTAATGACACCTGGTGGGGTTCAGTCATTGTTAAAGGGGCATGGAGTTCTTGCTGGTAAAAAAGTTGTAGTTGCAGGCAGTGGACCATTTTTATTGCCGGTAGCAGCTGGTGTAATAAAAGCTGGTGGATCAGTTCTTGAATTACTTGAGGCTAATAAGTCCCACCGCTGGTTACTCTCCCCGTTGACATTACTTGAAAATATAGCCAAATTTAAAGAGGCTTTTTACTACATAAAAACTATTAGTGCAGGAAAAGTCCGAGCCAGATTTGGCCAAGCAGTGGTTGCCGCTCACCGGGGAGATCATGGTGAATTAGAATCTGTTGACATTGCTGTTATAAATCGAAATTTTAAGGTAAAGAAGATAAGAAATGTTAAATGTGATGTGGCTGCAATTGGTTGGGGCTTCACAGCAGATACCTCAATTGCTGGTGCCTTAGGGTGTGTTCAGGTAATTGCAAAAGATGATGGCGTCGTTGTCTCAGTTGATAATGACCAGCAAACCTCAATTCCAGGAGTATTTGCAGCTGGTGAAATAACTGGAATTGGTGGATCAGATCTCTCAATGGCTGAGGGAGTAATTGCTGGGCTAGCAGCTGCAAAGTATGTTGGTTGTGATGTGAATGTATTAAAAGTTCACCGCAAACGCCGGGCTAAGAAACAAAGATTTGCTGATGCATTGATCAAGTCATACCCCGTTAAAGCGGGCTGGAAATCTTGGCTAAATGATCAAACAATCATCTGTCGGTGTGAAGAGGTCGATTTATCAGATTTAAAACATGCAATCGAAGAGTTGGGGGCGACTGATTCACGAACTGCAAAATTGTTAACTAGATGTGGAATGGGACTGTGTCAGGGCCGGGTGTGTGGCAGATCAGTTGTGGATTTAGTTGCTAGTGAAATCAAAATCTCACCTACTGATACTGACAGAATATCTGCGGTGAATAGGCCGATTATTTCTCCAATTCCACTTGGCGTATTAGCAGCAGGTGAATAAGATTTATCTATGACCACTGCAAAGCCATGGCACGGTGTATTAACTGCAACAGCACTCCCCTTCAAACCTGATCTCTCAGTTGATTATGATAAATATGCTGAGCACATTAAATGGCAAGCGGCCAATGGAGTGCATGGTGCGATTCCAAATGGTTCACTTGGTGAATACCAAGTATTAACTCCAGAGGAGAGAACTAAGGTCTTAAAAACTGCACTTGATGCTGCGCCAGCTGGTTTCAATGTTGTTCCAGGTGTTGCAGCTTACGGAGCGAGTGAATCACGAAGATGGACAGAGCAGGCAGCGCAAATGGGCGCAAAATGTGTAATGCTCTTGCCACCAACCGCCTATCGAGCAAATGATGATGAGATCATCGCTCACTATAAAGAGGTCAGTAAAGTTGGATTACCAATAATTGCCTATAACAATCCCTTTGATACCAAGGTTGATTTAACACCACAGTTAGTTGGCAGAATTGCCGAAGCTGCTGAAAATGTTGTGGCAATTAAAGAGTTTTCAGGAGATGTCCGCAGGGTTTGGCAACTGCATCACTACGCCCCCCGAATTGAAGTATTAGTTGGCGCTGATGATGTACTACTTGAGTTATCAACTGGTGGTGTAGTTGGCTGGATTGCTGGATTTCCTAACGCGCTGCCGAAAGAATCAGTTGAACTATATAATCTTTGCTTAGCTGGAAAGTATGCTGAAGCAAAGCCAATTTATGCAGCGGTACATAATCTATTTCATTGGGATAGTAGAAAAGAGTTTATAGTTGCAATCAAAGTGGCTATGGATGCAGTAAGTCGCTACGGTGGACCAACTAGGTTGCCTCGTCTGCCATTGCCAGCAGCTGATTTGGCCCAACTAAACAAGGACATAAAGCAAGTATTAGATTTCTATAAAAATAGAAAGTAAATCAATGAAAAATAGTCTGCGCACCGTTACGACGGTTGAATCGCATACTGAAGGAATGCCAACTAGGGTAGTAACTAGTGGCATTGATGAAATCCCAGGAAAAACCATGTTTGAAAAACGCTTATATTTCATGGAGCATATGGATCACCTGCGCCAGTGGTTAATGTATGAACCAAGGGGTCACCCGGCAATGAGTGGTGCAATACTGCAAAAACCAACTAGATCAGATGCTGACTGGGGGGTGGTATTTATTGAGGTATCAGGATGTTTACCAATGTGTGGGCATGGAACAATTGGTGTTGCCACAGTTTTAGTTGAAAAAAGATTAGTACAGATAAGTGAACCCATCACAACTGTTCGTCTTGATACCCCAGCTGGATTAGTAGTGGTTGATGTACATGTAAAAAACGGCAAAGCTGAGAAAGTTACTTTAACTAATGTGCCCTCTTTTTCGTATCAGATTGACCAAGTTGTTGATGTCCCTGGTTATGGCAAAATTAAATACGATATGGCTTTTGGTGGCAATTTTTATGCAATCATTCCAGTTGATCGAATTGGAATTGAATTTAAACATGAGAATGGCGAAAAATTTCTCTCCGCAGGCTTAGCGGTTAGTGATGCAATAAATGAACAAAATCGACCTGTGCATCCTGAAAATGCTGATATTGCAGTTTGTCACCATATTGATTTTATTTCACCAGGTAAAAATTCATTGCACTGGAAAAATGCCATGGCAATTCATCCTGGCTGGTTTGATCGATCTCCATGTGGAACTGGAACAAGTGCCAGATTGGCACAAATGGTTGCCCGAAATGAATTCAAAGATACCGACGTTTTAATTAATGAATCTTGGATTGGTTCACAATTTGAAGGAAGAGTTAAAGAGCATACAACTGTTGGTGGATTACCAGCGATTGTGCCCACAGTAACTGGTAGAGCTTGGGTGATGGGTGAAGCAACTTGGATGCTAGATCCAACAGATCCATTCCCAAATGGTTTTATAGTTTAAGAATTAACCTCTAGCAGCTCAATTTTTCTAGCTAGCGCTCCACCAACCATTGCATGAATTTTTGTTCCCTCAGGTAAATACTCCTCAGAAATAATCTCACCTTGTTCATGAATTAAGCTAACTAAATCTCCCCGACCAAATGGAATAACTGCCTGGATCTCAACTTTCGGTTTAGGCAAATGAGATTCAATCGCTTTAATTAAAGCTTGGACGCCGTAACCAGTTCTAGCTGAAATTGCATAAGCATTACTCTCCTTGCGCAATAACTCCATCAGCACCTCCGGAGCTGCAATATCTGCTTTATTGATGGCAATAATCTCCATTATCTCCCCACCACCAATCTCATTGATAACTCCACGCACTGCTCTTATTTGTTCAAATGGATCAGGATGAGCACCATCTACTACATGCACAATTAAATCTGATTGTGAGACCTCTTCAAGTGTTGATTTAAATGCCTCTACTAACTGGTGAGGCAGATGGCGAACAAATCCGACAGTATCGGTAAATGTATAAATACGTCCATCATCACTTTGAGTCTTTCTAACCGTTGGATCCAAGGTTGCAAATAATGCATTTTCAACTAGTACATCTGAGCCAGTTAATCTATTTAATAGTGAGGATTTACCAGCATTTGTATAACCAGCAATAGCCACCGATGGAATATTTTTTCTTCTTCTCTCATTTCGCTTAGTATCACGCGAGGTTTTCATATCCTTAATCTCACGCCGTAGTTTTGCCATCTTGTCATTGATTCTTCGCCGATCTGTTTCAATTTTGGTTTCACCAGGACCTCTTCCACCAATACCTCCTGCTTGGCGAGATAAAGATTCACCCCAACCACGAAGCCTTGGCAACATGTAAGACATTTGCGCCAGCTCAACTTGAGCTTTACCTTCTCTACTTTTTGCATGTTGGGCAAAAATATCCAGAATCAATGCAGTGCGATCAATAACTTTTACTTTTACTTTTTGTTCTAAAGTTCTAAGTTGCGCTGGCGATAATTCACCATCACAAACCACAGTATCTGCTCCAGTTGCGACAACTGCTTGCCTAACCTCTGCCACTTTTCCAGATCCAATAAATGTTGCCGCATCCGGCTTATCTCTTCGCTGAATTAGCGCCTCCATCACTTGTGAGCCAGCAGTCTCTGCCAAGGCAGCCAACTCCTTGAGTGAATTATCTGCATCCTTTGAAGTTCCTTCAGTCCAAACACCAACTAGCACAACTTTTTCAAGACGTAATTGCCGGTACTCAGCATCAGAGACATCCTGTAATTCTGTAGATAATCCACTGACTCTTCGAAGGGCTTGACGATCTTGTCGATCTTGATTACCAATTTGTGGTGAATCTGCTAACTCATAATCAGCAACAGCTTGAGCATTTTCACGAATTAAAGTATTGATATCAATCTCTAAACCTTCACCATTACCAATTTCTTTATCACTCACAAATACTTGTCCAATTCAACCTCTTTAACTAACTCAGCTGGACCAGTTAGAGTCGCATTTCTGTGGCCATCAATCTCAACAATTAATCTCCCACCCGGTGGGTTTATCTCCCACTTAATTGGTAGTGATTTTCCTTTCTTGATAGTGGCTGCAAGTGCCACCGCGCAAGTTCCAGTACCACAAGATTGCGTCTCACCAACTCCGCGCTCATGTACCCGCATTTGAATTTTGTTACCCTCTAAAAATTTAACAAACTCAATATTCACACCCTCTGGATACTCTTCAGCAGGTGTCACAGTTGGCACTTGCCTTAAATCACCTACTAAATCTAAATCATCAACAAAAACCACAGCATGTGGATTTCCCATATTGATATTCAAACCGAGGAAATTATTTGAGTTTGCAGAAACCGATATCTCACCAGGCACCACAGAAACTTGACCCATATTTACTGAAATATCACCCACCTTTGGAACAGATAGAAATTTTCGCCCATCACGGGTATTAATTGCATATATGCCACTTGGTTGATGTCCACGATCGGTTAAATATCTAGCCATTACCCGAATGCCATTGCCGCACATTTCAGCTACTGAACCATCCGCATTGGAATAATCCATAAACCATGAACCATCTTTTTTTATTATCTTAATTAAGCCATCACTACCCACACCATTCTTACGATCACAAATTCGCTTGATCTGATCTGGTGTAAACCTAATTTCATCATTTTCATCAAAAACTAATACAAAATCATTATGCGTACCATGCCCGTAAGTGGCTTTTATCATTAATTAATACTAGCCAATACTTTTTCTAGCTGTACTTGTTTGGTTGCTGGTGCTAACCAATTAATTCGTTCATCCCTAGAAAACCAGGTTTCCTGCCTTCTGGCATAAGCACGGGTAACGCGTTTTGTTTCAGCCTTCGCAAACTCTTCATCACACTCACTATTTAGATAGCTCATAATTTGGCTATAACCAAGAGCCATCTTGGCGGTAGTGGCTTGAGCTAAACCTTGGTTCATCAAATGTAAAACTTCGCGTGCAAATCCCTTTGCCCACATCTGTTCAACTCGCTTATCAATTTTTTCATCCAGATTGTCCCGATCAAGTACTAAGCCAAACTGCTTTGCACTTGGATATTTACTGCTTTCTTGTCTTGGCAGATTTGCGGTAAATGGTTTACCAGTTAACTCAATTACTTCAAGGGCTCTGATAATTCGTCGGATATTTTCTTTAGGAATGGCGAGGGCTGCAGCTGGATCTAGCTTTGCTAATTTTTGGTGCATCACCTCATTGCCAACTTTCTCAGCTTCATCAGTGATTTTTTGGCGAATTACTGGATCAGTGTCTGGGAAATTTAAATCATCCAATATTGATTTTATATACAATACAGTACCACCGACTACAACAAATTTTTTGCCTGAGCCGATAAGCTCATCAATTTTTTCTCTAGCTAAGCTTTGATACCAAGAGACATTTGCCTCCTCTTTTATATCTAATACATCAATTAAATGATGAGTGACTCCTGATCGCTCTGCTAAAGATAGCTTTGCAGTACCAATATCCATTCCTTTATATAGCTGCATCGAATCAGCATTGATAACCTCAGCCTTTATCTGCTGGGCAAGTGCTACTGCTAAATCACTTTTTCCAGTTGCAGTTGCACCACAAATTATAATTAAACTCATTAAACTATAAAGATTTCAGCGAAGCTAAGGTGGGAATTCCTAATAGAATTTTTTTATCACCTTTTTCCGACATCCAAGTGGCATGTGCATCCCCACCCTTAGTTTTTTGCAGATTAATTGGCGCACCTGCAACAATGTGATTTGCAAAAGCTTGCAGCACTTTCACCTCAACTAAATCACCTGGCCTGGCAGATTGCGCTGAGTTATCAAAGTGAGTCAATCTAAAATCTGCGCTGCGTCCGTTCATACGGTTTTGGTCAAGATCATGTCGGCCTTCATGCCCGGAAACAAGCAGCTCAACTTTTTTGCCAATTAAGCGTTCATTTTCTTGCCTAGAGATTTCTTGTTGGATCTTATGCAACTGGTTATACCGATCAGCCATCACATCATCTGGAATCTGATCAGGCATAGTTGCAGCTGGGGTTCCTGGTCGCTTTGAATATTGAAATGTATAAGCAGCAGAAAATCTCACTTGCTCTGCCAAATCAATAGTTTGTGCAAAATCCTCATCACTTTCACCTCAACTAAATCACCTGGCCTGGCAGATTGCGCTGAGTTATCAAAGTGAGTCAATCTAAAATCTACGCTGCGCCCGTTCATGCGGTTTTGGTCAAGATCATGTCGGCCTTCATGCCCGGAAACAAGCAGCTCAACTTTTTTGCCGACTGACCGCTCATTTTCTTCCTTTGAAATTTCTTGTTGAATCTTATGCAACTGGTTATAACGATCAGCCATCACATCATCTGGAATCTGATCAGGCATAGTCGCAGCTGGGGTTCCTGGTCGCTTTGAATATTGAAATGTATAGGCAGCAGAAAATCTCACTTGCGCTACCAAATCAATTGTTTGTGCAAAATCCTCATCACTCTCACCTGGGAATCCCACAATTATGTCGGTAGTGATCGCTGCATCTGGCATAGCTTTTCTGACCCGATCAATAATTCCTAGATATCGATCCCGTCGATAAGACCTTCGCATAAGTTGTAAGACTTTGTCACTTCCTGATTGCAACGGCATGTGTAGATGTGGCATAACATTTTTTGTTTGTGCCATTACTTCAATCACATCATCAGTGAAATCTCGAGGATGGGGGGACATAAATCTAACCCGCTCTAAACCATCAACTTTTCCACACTCTTTAAGTAAGTTAGCAAAGGCTGATCGATCACCAAAATCAACACCATAAGCATTAACATTTTGACCAAGTAAGGTAATCTCAATTACTCCTTGATCAACTAAGGAGTGCACCTCCTTCATAATCTGCGCCATTGGGCGATCTTTTTCAATTCCCCGCAGCTGTGGCACGATACAAAATGTGCAGGTGTTATTGCAGCCAACTGAGACTGAGACCCAAGCTGAAAAGGCTGAGTCACGCTTTACCGGCAGCGTGGATGGAAAATGTTCTAGTGATTCCTTGATCTCAACTTGGGATGCCTCTTCAATTCTTGCCCGCTCTAGTAACACTGGCAGTGAGCCAATATTGTGAGTTCCAAAAACCACATCAACATATGGGGCACGCTCGATGATCGCATCTTGATCCTTTTGCGCCATGCAACCACCTACTGCAATTTGAAAGTTTGGGTCACTTTTCTTACGGGGAGCTAAGAAGGATAAATTTCCATAAAGTTTATTATCCGCATTCTCTCTGACTGCGCAAGTATTAAAGACAACTAGATCTGGTTGGGTATCAGCTAAGGCTTGGGTATAACCAGCATTTAGTAACAGTCCAGAAATTCGCTCTGAATCATGGACATTCATCTGGCAACCGTAGGTTTCAACTACAAAGGTAGGCATATGCCTAATTCTACTTGCTAATTACCGCCGCTTAACTCCCGCATAATTTTTGCGCAGATTCCATGGCCATATCCCTTACGAGCCAATAGCCCTGAGATTCTGCGATAGACCACCTCTGGATCTAAGTGGTGAATGCTGTTGTATTTTCGCTGCGCCAACAAAAATGCCTGTTGGTACTCAGTCTCATCATCGATACTTTCAATAACCTCATTAATCACATCCTGTGATACACCTTTTCCACGCAATTCACCAGCAATTACTCGCTTACTTAGCTTCTTACTCCGTTGGCGAGATTCTGACCATAATTTAGCGAACTCAAGATCATTTAATAAGCCCTGCAACTCCAGGGAATCTAAAACTGAGTTTGCTATCTCGCGATCTGATCCACGTTTTAGTAATTGTTTGAATAACTCATCCCTACTCTTTGCGCGAGGGGCAAGTGCGTATAACGCAATTGACATCGCCTCGGAGTAGGGATCAGCTACTACCTCTTGAGATTTTTTCAAGGTGTATTAATTGATTTTAAAGGTTAGAACTCAACATCAGCTGTTGCTTCATCAACTGCTGCAACTAGTGCAGGGTCAACCTCAGCAGGCACATATGATGCACGGATCTTCTTTTCAATCTCATTAGCAAGATCTGGATTATCAATTAAAAAGGCACGGGCATTTTCTTTGCCCTGGCCTAGTTGATCACCCTCGTAGGTGAACCAAGCACCAGATTTCTTAACAATCTCAGATTCCACACCAAGATCAATTAGTGATCCTTCACGGCTGATTCCAACACCGTAAATGATGTCAAACTCTGCTTGCTTAAATGGTGGGGCCACCTTGTTTTTAACAATCTTGACTCGAGTTCTATTACCTACCGCCTCTTGGCCATCTTTTAAGGTTTCAATTCGACGAACATCCATCCGAATTGAGGCGTAGAACTTAAGCGCTTTTCCACCGGTGGTAGTTTCAGGTGAACCAAAGAAGACACCAATTTTATCGCGTAACTGATTGATAAAAATGGCAGTGGTCTTTGATTGGTGCAGCGCACCAGTCATTTTGCGAAGTGCTTGTGACATCAGGCGAGCTTGCAGACCCATATGAGAGTCACCCATTTCACCCTCAATTTCAGCTCTTGGTACCAAAGCAGCAACTGAGTCGACTACAACAATATCAATTGCTCCTGATCTTACTAACATATCCATAATTTCAAGTGCTTGTTCACCAGTATCTGGTTGTGAAACTAATAGCGCATCAATATCAACGCCAAGTTTCTTTGCATACTCTGGATCAAGGGCGTGCTCAGCATCAATAAATGCTGCAATACCACCAGCTTTTTGGGCATTAGCAATTGCATGCAAAGCCACTGTGGTTTTACCTGATGATTCTGGGCCATAGATCTCTACAACGCGGCCTCGTGGCAAGCCACCAACGCCGAGTGCGATATCCAATGCAACTGAGCCAGTTGGAATAACCTCCATGGCAACAGCTTTGCGATCTCCCATTTTCATTACCGATCCTTTACCGAACTGACGCTCGATTTGGGCAAGGGCGGTATCTAGGGATTTAGCACGATCACTAGATCGTTTGTCTTCTTTTTTATCATCTTGTGGTTCTCTATTTGCAGAGGCCATAGTTGATTTACTTCCTTTCATCTCCTTGACCAGCTTTAGGGTTTTTTTCTCTTCCCTATTGCGAGGTCATATTGTTCGGTCCAGAAGGTACGGAACATCACTGACGGCCGGCACGAGGTGCCAGCGGAACTGTGGAACCGCTCTGGTTGGGCAGGCTTATTGTATCGAACAACTGTTCGAAAGGGTAAAAGGTGGCTGCAACACGCCGCTATTTGTATTTCTCCGGCATCAAGGGGTTATGGCGGATAACCGCCTTCCAGATCTCATCTGGCTCCATGCCAATCGCAATTGCATCATTAACGCTGATCCCGCCAAGCTCTGAATGGATGATATCTCTGGCATAGGTATCTGGATCTGGCAGGTAGGCAGCTAATCGAGACCTGAGCTCTGAAATACGCATTTAAAAAACTGCTAGCTAAATAAGCTCGCAGCAAGCCGCTTTGATTGTGCCAAGGATTCCGCTTGCGTAATTGGTGATGCTATCTGACCAATTAACCACCTAAGAATTACGCCACAAGCAGCAGAGTCTGCGCCAAATATTTTTGCAATACTTTGATGGGCCACCAGCCAGGTTGGATGATCGGTAATGGTTACTAATTTTGCTATATCAGTTGGATCTGTCTCAACTAATTTGCGCAGTGCAAGATCTTGGCTGATTGAGATTGAAAGAATCTCTAATGCCCCCTGCCTTGAGGATGCTGCTAGCGCTGCTGCAGTAAGCCTGAGCACCTCAGATTCAACTAGGCACTGCATCATCTCTGCCTTATCAGCAAATTGATTATAGATAGTTGCCTTAGAAACTTGAGCGCGCAGTGCAATATCTGAAATATTTGATTGGTAATTGCCAACCTCAGCAATTACTAATTTTGCCCCTGTAAAAATAGCAGCGCGCGATTTATTACTTGTTGCGATTTGGCGGGCGTAATTTAGCGCCGGCTCGGCAGACAACTTAAGCTGCGGTCTCTACCACTTGCAAAGTCGAGATTGTTAATACTGGGGATTCGTGGGTTTTAACCACAGTGGCAACATCAACCAAGATTGTGGAAAGAGATAAATCAAGAGCTGAGCAAATTGCATTTAATAATTCACTAGATGCCTCTTTATGACCGCGCTCTACCTCTGATAGATAACCTAGTGAGACTCGGGCGCTCTTTGCAACATCACGCAGAGTACGAGCTTGCTCAATTCGGGCAGCACGCAGGGCGCTACCTATATGGGTTCGAAGAAGTATCACGGCTTAAGAATACGCTCTAGGGCTGCTAATGCGCTATTAATAATGGCGTGGCGAATGGAATTGCGATCACCAGCTAAGGACAAAGCCACTGCAAAAGCGGATTTTTTGCTGGCAAGGCCCACCCAGGCGGTTCCCACTTTTTGTCCATAAGCAGCACCAGGTCCAGCGACTCCGGTGGTTGAGATAGCAAAATCAGTTTTAAATTTCTTACGCACCGATTGCGCCATTGCAATAGCGACCTCTTCAGAAACTGCCGTATATTTCTTCAAATCAGATTTACTAACTCCTAATTGTGAAACTTTTAGATCATCAGAGTAGACAATAACACCGCCAAGAAATACTTTTGAGGCACCGGCTACCTCAGTTAAGGCACTTGCCAATCCACCTGCTGTTACTGATTCGGCAACTGATATTGTGCTTTTACTTTTACTTAACAACTTGATTACAGCTTTAGCTAGTAATTGCTCATTCATTTTTTAAGCACCCGCCTAAAGTAATCCACCCCAGTTGCAATTGTTAGATAAATGGCAATACCCATGAAGATATCTCGGGGTAGGAATAAAACATCTGGTAGCGGCAGAATATAAAAACCCACCCCAAAGTTCTGGAAGAAGGTTTTCAATTTTCCGCCACGACTTGCAGGGATCACACCAACTTTAATTACCACAAATCGCAGGATTGTTACCGCCACCTCACGGGTTAAAAATATCCCAGTAACCCACCAAGACAGTAGACCTAGCATTGATGCCCCAACGGTGGCAGTTGCAAGCATCGCTTTATCTGCAATTGGATCTAACAGTTTTCCAAACTCGGTAATTTGGTTGCGATCTCTAGCAATCTTGCCATCTAATATGTCACTTAAACCCACAATAAAGAATAAAATGAAGGCAATGATCCGCCAGTTCGTATCATCACCACCGCCTTTAAATAACGCATAAGCACAAAATGGCAGGGCAGCGATTCGAAATATCGTAAGTGAGTTTGGAAGATTTGGCCGCTGGATCTTTCTCACAAAACCTGCGCAATCAGATCGACACCTGCCACATCACATACCACCGCATCAACATACTCACCCACCCGATATTTGTTTCGAGATTTAATAAATGTTGAGCCATCTACATCAGGGCCTTGATGATCAGCTCTTCCCTCTTGCTCCGCCTCATCCTCAATTAAAACTGAAATCTTCTCACCGATTCGCATCTGGGATCTCTCGGTAATCAACTCATCAACTATGGTTGAGAGCTCACTCACCCGCTCTTTAATTACTTCATTACTCACTTTATTTCCTAACTCCATTGCCTCAGTCTTATCCTCTTCGGAGTAACCAAATACACCAATAGCATCTAATTGGGCGTTAGATAAAAACTCAACTAACTCCATAAATTGCTGATCACTCTCACCTGGAAATCCCACAATAAAATTGGATCTGATTCCGGCCTGTGGATTGAGTGCCCTGATTTGAGAAATTAAGTTTAAGAATCTCTCGCCATCACCAAATCGACGCATACTCCGTAACAAATCAGCATTTGCATGTTGAAAGGAGAGGTCAAAGTAGGGCACTACTTTTTCAACTGAAACCATTGCCTGAAGTAATGAGGGCCGCACCTCTGCTGGTTGTAGATAAGACAAGCGAATCCGTTTAATTGCCGATATTTTTGAAAGCTCTGGCAGCAGCTTTTCCATCATCTTTAAGTCGCCAAAATCTTTACCGTAAGAGGTGGTGTTCTCACTGACTAGGTATAGCTCTGAGACACCATTATCGGCCAACCATTTAGCCTCCTGAATAATCTCATCTGGCTTGCGGGAGATAAATGAACCACGAAAGTAAGGGATGGCACAAAATGAGCACCTACGGTCACAACCGCTGGCAATTTTTAGTGGTGCAATGGGTGCATTATCTAAACGCTTGCGCAGTACTGTGCCCAAGGGATTTACATCTGGGTTTGTCATCTCCCGAGTTATAGCACGCTCGACTGGTGCTATTGGCAGTAACGCACGTCGATCTTTGGGGGTGTGAGTTTTTACCTTACCGCCTTCAATAATTGTATGTAATCTAGCTGAGATATCTTTGTAATCGTCAAAGCTAAGAATGGCATCAGCTTCAGACATTTCACTAGCTAGTTCATTACCATACCGCTCTGCCATGCACCCAACTGCAACTACCGCCTTTGTCACCCCATTTGTCTTAAGGGATGAGGCTTGAATTAATGCATCAATTGAATCTTTTTTGGCATTTTCAATAAACCCACAGGTATTAATAACGGCAATCTCAGCCTTAGCTGGATCTGAAACTAATCGCCAACCATCAGCTGCTAACCTGCCAGCTAACTCTTCAGAGTCCGTCTCATTACGAGCGCAACCCAAAGTAACTAACGCACCTGTGCGCACCTTTTTTTCATTGATTATTTTTGAACTCACTATGTGCTAAGGATACCCTGCAGAAGTTGGCCCAACTTCTAATCTATAAAATTAGAGCTTCTGGTTTGCACCAAAATCTAGGCGAACTACCTCACCATCGGCACCAGCCACTCCTAAATCTGAGCCATTTACTCTCAAAGCAATAGCTCCAGCATTTCCAATTACTGCTTTTATTATTTGTGGATCATTAAAGGCCATGACCTCACCAGCACCGATATGACCATTAAAAACTGATTCACCATTCGCATTAGTAAGACCAACCCAACTTCTGCCACCAACACCACTTAATACTAGGTTCACCCCAGCCGGCAGGGTTATGGATGTATCAGTTTTTCCTTCAGCTGGTTTCTTACTTGGTTGAGTGATGGCCGAATTCAGATTCTCATTCATACCAGAGACATTGTTTATCGCAATTTGCGCAATGAAACCGATACTAAGAACCGCAACTGAGATTGAGGCTAAGGTGCCAAATTTCATTCGCTTCTTCTCTTTTGGCTTTTCAGCCACATTATTCTCATCAAGCTTTTCAATAATACGTCGATTATCCAAAACTTGTACTGCTTCAAATTGGGCAACGATCTCATCTGCATTTATATTTTCACTCTTCGCCGATTTTTGGTTAATTAATTTGACGATGGCTCTGAGGTGTCCCCGAGCATAGGCGATACCACCGCACTGCTCAACAGAGTTATTTTCTAAATCTTTAATGACTGCAGCTCTTATACTTGTTTGATTTGCAATTTGTTCAACGGTCAAATTAGCAGCTTCGCGAGCTTGCTTTAGTTGCAAAATTTCAACCATAAAAATGACCGTTCACTTTGGGAAGGCTAAGGGTAAGACTTCAAGTACAGTTTTGGCAATATTTTTTTAGCCAACCTACTGGGGTAGCACGCTTAAGTTGCAGAAAAACCAAGAATTCACCCGCTATCTAACTCCCCCCCCCCTTTTTTTTTCCAAAAAAAGGTGAAAAGTGAATTACAAGTTTCCTCTAATTGACTCCAATACATCTGGCATTTGCTCTGCGTTAATCAAAACCGTTCTAGCTTTTGAACCTTCACTTGGACCCACAATTCCCCGACTCTCCATCAAATCCATTAATCGCCCAGCTTTGGCAAAGCCAACTCGTAACTTTCTTTGCAGCATAGAGGTTGATCCAAACTGAGTAGAGACAACTAATTGAATTGCTTGTAACAGCAGATCAAGATCATCACCTACATCACCAGTGACTAGATTGGATTTGATTGGTGCATTTAAATCAATTCGGTAGACAGGCTGAAGCTGAGATTTAACATGGTTGACTACCGCTTCAATCTCTCGTTCTGAGACGTAGGCTCCTTGAATTCGAACCGGCTTACTTGCCCCCATTGGTAGAAATAATCCATCTCCTTGGCCAACAAGTTTTTCAGCACCTGGGGTATCTAAAATAACTCTGGAATCAGCCAGGCTACTAGTTGCAAATGAAAGTCTTGATGGAACATTTGCTTTTATTAATCCAGTGACAATATCAACACTTGGTCGCTGAGTAGCAAGTACTAAATGAATACCAGCAGCTCTAGCTAATTGGGTAATTCGAACAATTGACTCTTCAACCTCGCGGGCTGCAATCATCATTAAATCTGCTAACTCATCCACAATTACTAAAAGGTATGGGTAAGGCTCCAGGGTGCGATCACTACCAGCAGGTGGTGAAACCTTGCCTGCCTTAACCGCTTTATTGAAATCATCAATATGTCTAAATCCAAAGACTGATAGATCGTCATAGCGCATCTCCATCTCACGTACTACCCAATCTAATACATCAGCTGCTTTCTTAGGGTTGGTAATAATTGGTGCAATTAAATGTGGTACACC
The DNA here is from genome assembly GCA_005793655.1 of Actinomycetota bacterium. Taxonomy (GTDB): domain Bacteria; phylum Actinomycetota; class Actinomycetes; order Nanopelagicales; family Nanopelagicaceae; genus Nanopelagicus. Next base: position 2,053 of record SXRC01000027.1, on the reverse strand, counting down.
TTCATAATTTGTTAACTCCACCCGCTTAGGATCAATTAATACCAGTCGCACCTCATCGGGAGTAGCCCGCATTAATATTGAAACCACCAGTGAATTAATCATGGAAGATTTACCAGCACCAGTTGCACCTGCCACCAATAAGTGTGGCATTTTTGCCAGATTGGCACATACAAATAAGCCTTCAACATCTTTGCCTAATGCAATTAACATTGGATGAGTATCACTACCTGAAACTGTTGACCTAAGCACATCACCTAAGGCCACTATCTCTCGATCTGAGTTTGGTATCTCAATTCCGACCGCAGATTTACCTGGGATAGGTGAGAGGATTCTTATCTCACCACTTGCTACTGCATATGCAATATTTTTTGAAAGCGCTGATATTGCCTCAACCTTTACGCCATTACCCAACTCCACCTCATACCTAGTTACTGTTGGTCCACGCATGAATCCAGTCACTTGCGCATCAACTTCAAACTGTTCAAAAACTTGTTTAAGGGCGGTAACTACAGTCTCATTTACCTTTGACTTGCCTTTTGCAGCTGGTCCACTTCTTAGTAAATCTGCAGGTGGCAATTCATACTTAGCATCTGAGGATAGAAGTAATTGTTGTGGGCGGCTGCTCTCACTCTTTGCAGGTTTATTGATTCGTGGAATTTTTTGAGTAATCTCATCAAAATCACCCAACTCAACCTCATAATCTAATTGGGCAGGTTCAAACTCCTCCACTAAATCCTTAACCAGTGGTGATTCAAATGGTGGGGTCTCACTAACCTCAAAATCCTGGGCAACTAATCGCTCTGCTCGCCGCTGCCGTGCACTGCTGATGCCAGATCTACCTAAGGTAAATAACTTACCAAATTGACTAAAAACTTTAGATACTGGTGTTTTAGTAATGACCAACAAGCCAAAGATTAAAAAAATTATCAAAATAGGAATAGCAAGCACGGAGGTTACTAATGCAACTAGGCCAGTGGAGATGCCATACCCAATCCAGCCGCCACCCTCGCGCATTGCAGTAGCACCAGTCCCAGTTGAGCCATTAATAATATGGGCAAGGGCGGTAGTGCTAATTAGCAGTAATAATGTACCGGTACTAATTCGACCAATATCACCAGAATCATCTGATGATTTAAATAATCGGTATGCGAAGTAGATAAACAGCACTGGAACCGCATTTGCCAATACCCCTACCCCACCAAAAAGAAATGCGTATATACCTCTTCCTAAAAGATTATCTAAATCAAACCAAACTCCAGCTGCTGAAATTAATGCCAATATAAAGATAAAAAATGCCACACCATCTCTTTGATGCGCCGGATCTAACTCCTGAGAGGATCTAAAAATAAAGCGGATTGAATTGCCTAATCCTTTTGCAATTAACCGCCAAAGCCAACCAACTGCCCGTAGTAATGGCGCGAAAATATTTGATTTCTTTGCGGTGGTTTTTTTCTTTGCCATAAGAAGATAAGCCTAAAGAACAACTTTACCCCTTGCGGTAATCGGCACGCACTTTAAGTAAAAAACTTAATCAAAATGGGATTACTAAACCTCAATCACCAACGGAATAATCATCGGCTTTCGTCGGTGCTCTTCCCCTACCCAACTGCCAATGGTGCGTCTTACAACTTGTGAAAGCTGATGGGTGCCATTAAATCCGCCAGCCACCGCCTTACTTAATGCTTTTTCAATATCACCTTTAACATCATCAAATAATGTTTGGTCCTCAGTAAACCCTCTAGCGTGAATATCAGGGCCAGCAACTATCTTGCCACTTTGAGAATCAATCACTACTACAACTGAGATAAACCCTTCATCACCTAAAATTCTTCTATCCTTTAATGAACTCTCAGTTATCTCACCAACACTTTGCCCATCAACATAAACATATCCGCAGGGAATTGATCCTGAGATATCCGCATGCCCGTTGGACACATCAATAGTTATGCCATTTTCTGCAATCACTACATTATGTTCTGAAACTCCTGATTTAATTGCAAGATCAGCATTTGCTCTCATATGACGCCACTCACCATGTACTGGTAATACATTC
>SXRC01000026.1 GCA_005793655.1 Actinomycetota bacterium | reverse complement strand
TACATGATCACTGGCAGCTTACTTATTGTTGGTATCCCACTCGGAATTCTCGCGCTAATAACTTTATTTTCAGCCGCACTTGGCTACGCTGAATAATTACCAATCGACTACTTGCCGGTCCTCCCAAAGTAAACCAGTTTTATCAACTGCAGGATCAAACTCTCTTGTTGCTAACCAAATCGCAGTTTCAGCTCCCTCTTGCGCACTCCTTGGCGCATCAGGACCTCCCATATCGGTTCGACAATGGTTTGGGCAGATTGCATCAACTAAGAATCCGCGAGCACCCAAGCTTGTCTCATAAGAAAGATTTTTAACTAAGGCATTAACTCCAGCTTTACTAATTCGATACGGTGCAAGTCCACCATGAGTTCCAGGGCCTGACATCCTGCCAAGACAAGCTGAGTAAACAATAACTCTTCCCTTTCGCGCCTCCGCCATCGCAGGTGCTAAATGATTAATTGCGGTGAATACTGCATCTAAGTTAATTGCCAAAACCCTTCGCCACTCTTCATCATTTGTTCGCAAGGTCTTAGACATCTTCTCACTCATAACACCATGGGCTAAAACCAAAATATCTAAAGTACCAAAATCTTTATTTGTTGCATCTTGATTGATCTCATCTAGTACTTGGCGAAATTTATTACTATCAGCAACATCTACAGATCGGTACTCACATCCCAATGTTTGGGCGCTCTCTTTTGCCCTATCTGGATTTTGGCCGATTATGTAAACATGCATACCAGCAGCAATTAATCCCTTTGCGGTTTCAAAACCAAGGCCTCTAGATCCACCGGTAACTATCGCCCACTTTTTTTCTGCACTCATGGGCATAACCATGCCGTTTATTTCGGCTAGTTGCCACCCTTAATCATGTGCTGGTGGCCACTTTTACTTGGCAATAATGCCTAGATGGGTTTAGTAGCTACCTGTTGGGAGTTAGGATTAACCTGCTACAACAATCCTAATTTGGACAAAATAAGGAGTAAATAAGTGAGCGAAGCTGGAGCGAATACGCCCGCTAATCACTTTGGGGGCTCCTTTGGCCCCAATGAATGGCTTGTTCAAGAAATGTATGAGCGCTACCAAAGTGATCCAGCATCGGTAGATAAAGCCTGGTGGGATTTCTTTGCAGATTTCAAAGGCACTCCACAATTAAATGGAAAAGTGAATGGTCAAGCAAGTGGTACTAAAACTAGCTCTCCACCAATTCCTAAATCACAATTAACAAAATCTGTCGAAGCTCCGGTAATAAAGCCTGTTGAAAGGCAAATAGTTATTGAAGAAAAGGTCTCAACCACAACCTACCAACCAGCAGATCTAATAGCTAAGCCTGCTGCAAACATCACAACACCAGGGGTGGTAAGAATTGAACCATTGCGTGGAGTTGCAGCCAGAGTTGTACAGTCAATGGAAGGCTCGTTGTCAGTTCCCACTGCAACAAGTGTGCGTGTTTTACCAGCTAAATTATTGATTGATAATCGAACTGTTATTAATAATCACCTAAAACGCGGTCGTGGTGGAAAAGTTTCATTTACTCACTTAATTGGCTATGCGATGATCAAGGCAATCAGAGCCATGCCAGAGATGAACTGCTTCTATACACAATTAGATGGCAAGTCAGCTATTGGACATCCTGAACATGTTAATTTGGGAATTGCAATTGACCTAGCAAAGGCAGATGGTTCACGTCAATTACTAGTGCCATCCATGAAAGGATGCGAACATCTAGATTTTGCACAATTCTGGTCTGCTTATGAAGAGATGGTTCACAAAGCCAGGGGTGGAACATTAACCGTTGAAGATTTTGCGGGCACAACTCTTTCTTTAACAAATCCTGGGACTATCGGCACAGTTCACTCAGTTCCACGCTTAGTTGCTGGTCAAGGCTTAATTCTTGGCGTTGGCTCACTTGATTACCCAGCAGAATTTCATGGCGCAAATGAACAGACACTTTCAGATTTAGGAATCAGCAAAGTTGTGACTCTAACTAGTACCTATGACCACAGGATTATTCAAGGCGCTCAATCTGGTGATTTCCTGCGAAGAATTCATGAAATTTTATTGGGTGAAGGCAGTTTTTATGATGAAATTTTTGCAGCGCTCAAGATTCCTTATGTGCCAATTCGTTGGGTTAACGATATTCAATCTGGAAAAGATAACGCTGTAAGTAAAACTGCAAGAGTTCAAAAACTTATAGATGCTTATCGCACCACCGGTCATTTAATGGCTGACATTGATCCATTGGTTTATAAACAAAGATCTCATCCAGATCTGGATATTGTTAATCATGGCTTAACTCTTTGGGATTTAGACCGCGAGTTCGCCACCAATGGATTTGGTGGAAAGTCATTCATGAAGCTTCGTCGAATTTTAGGCGTTCTTCGCGACTCTTATTGTCGAACAATCGCCACTGAATATATGTATATCGCAAACCCAGAGGAGCGAAAATGGATTCAAGAACGGATCGAAGTTGGAGCTCCGGTAACACCAAGGGATGAGCAGCTTAGAATTTTGCGTAAATTAAATAGCGCAGAGGCGTTTGAGTCATTCTTACAAACAAAATTTGTTGGGCAAAAGAGATTTTCACTAGAGGGTGGAGAGTCTGTAATACCTTTACTTGATGTAATAATTTCATCAGCAGCTGATAGCAAATTAGATGAGGTTTGTATTGGTATGCCACACCGAGGTCGACTTAATGTTTTAGCTAATATTGCTGGAAAATCTTATGGCCAAATATTTCAAGAGTTTGAAGGAAATTACCATGATAACGAGGTTCATGGTTCTGGTGATGTGAAATACCATTTAGGAACTAAGGGCTTATTTACCTCCCAATCTGGGGCAACAACAAAAATTTACTTAGCGGCTAATCCATCTCATTTAGAAGCGGTTAATCCAGTTCTTGAAGGAATTGTTAGGGCAAAACAAGATAAATTAAAAGCAGCAGCTGGTGATACATCTATCGATGCGCAGAGCGCATACCCTGTGTTGCCAATCTTAGTTCACGGTGATGCAGCATTTGCTGGCCAAGGTGTTGTATCTGAAACCCTTTCACTATCTCTACTAAAGGGGTATCGCACTGGTGGAACTATTCATGTTATTGTAAATAACCAAGTTGGATTTACTACCTCACCTCATGCAGCTCGCTCATCTACTTATGCGACCGATGTTGCAAAAATGATCCAATCACCGGTATTTCACGTAAATGGTGATGACCCAGAGGCGTGTGCCCGAGTTGCGCACTTAGCCTTTGAGTATCGACAAGCATTTAATAAAGATGTGGTGATCGACATGCTCTGCTACAGAAGGCGTGGCCATAACGAAGGTGATGAGCCAAGTTTTACCCAACCAGTTATGTATAAATTAGTTGATGCTAAGAGATCAACACGAAAGCTTTATACCGAATCTCTGATTGGTCGTGGTGATATCACAGTTGAAGAGGCGGAAGGGGTCTTGCGTGATTATCAACAACAATTAGAAAGTGTATTTACTGCGGTCCATAATACTGAGCCTACTAATGATCCAACTTGGAAAGCCCCAGTTGTCGCAGCTCCTGAGAGCGTTGTTACTGCAGTTAATGAAAGTGACTTAAAGAAAATTACTGCCACACAATCTGCGATTCCAGATGGCTTTACTGTCCATCCAAAACTGCTACCGCAGTTGGTGAAACGAACTCAGATGCTTGATGAATCAACTGTAGATTGGGCCGCAGGTGAAATGCTTGCCTTTGGCTCGCTATTGCTTGAAGGACATCCCATCAGAATGAGCGGACAGGATGTAAGACGCGGAACATTTAGTAATAGGCATGCAGTTGTTGTTGATAAAGAAAATGGTAAAGATTTATTTCCACTTCGCTCCTTAGTCAAAGATCCAAATCAATTCCATATTTATGATTCATTGCTGTCAGAGTATGCGGTGATGGGATTTGAGTACGGCTACTCAGTTGAGCGTGAGGATGCATTAGTTATTTGGGAGGCTCAATTTGGTGATTTTGCTAATGGGGCTCAAACAGTTGTTGATGAATTTATCTCATCCGCCCTACAAAAATGGGGTGAGCGTTCTTCAATAGTTTTACTTTTACCGCACGGCTATGAGGGCCAGGGACCTGACCACTCCTCTGGCAGAATTGAAAGATTTTTAACTTTGTGCGCCGAACAAAATATGACTGTTGCCCAACCTTCCACACCTGCCTCCTACTTCCATCTATTGCGTTGGCATATGAAAAATCCTGCGAGAAGGCCGTTAATAGTTTTTGAACCGAAATCAATGTTGCGCTTGAAAGCAGCGGCTAGTGGGCTAAAAGATTTCACAACAGGAACATTTAAACCATTCATCCCAGATAATAAGGTTTCAAATGTAACTAGGTTGATTTTCACATCAGGTAGGGTTTATTACGACTTACTTGCTGAGCGTGAAAAACTAAATGAGTTCTCAACTGCAATTGTAAGAGTTGAACAGCTTTATCCACTTCCAATCGATGAAATTATTGCTGAAGCTAAAAAATATCCCAAAGCAACGTTGTTGTGGGTTCAAGATGAACCGGCTAACCAAGGACCATGGCCATTTGTTTCGCTCGCAACAGCTGAGGCATTTATTGCTCATGAAGAGTTGTCTGGACGCACTCTTCGTCGAGTATCTCGCCGAGCAACTGCTAGCCCAGCTACTGGCAATCACCACCTGCATGAAGAGGAAGAAAAAGCATTAATGACTGAGGCTTTTACTCGTTAATTTCCTTTTTTATACCGCACGATAACTTTTGCCAAGAATTGTTCGCCGTCAATCCAGCCCCAATCTCTGGAGTCAGAACTATTTGGATTATCCCCCTGCACCCAATAGCTGATAACTCCGTGCTCCATTCTGCTTTCTTTAAGTCGTTTTAATAACTTAACCCCTGGTCTCACAGGATCTTGGAGCAGATAGATCCCACCAATCCTTAATCTGTGTTTCACACCACTTAGCTTGCGAACTATTAACCAATCCCCGTGATTATAAGCAGGAGACATAGAGTTTCCTGAAACTACTACCCTACTTATTCCAATCATGGGAGTATTCTTCCACTACCGGTTGGATTTAAATTAGCCAAGGAGAGAGATGTTTAATTCTGTAATCAAAGTAATCGCACCAAAAGAAACTGTTTTTGCACATTGTGATCTGCCATGTGGTGTCTATGATCCCGCACAAGCAAAGATCGAGGCTCAATCAGTGAAAGCTTGCATGGAAAAATACGCCGCAAGCAGTGACCCTGATTTCAAAGCACGTGCTGTTGCAATCAAAGAGGAGCGTTCGGAGTTAGTCAAACATCACCTATGGGTATTGTGGACTGACTACTTCAAAGCTAATCACTTTGAGGCCCATCCTCAACTTCACTCACTATTTAATGAAGCAACTAAGCTTGCTGGTGCTGGTGGAAGTAAGGGCACAAATGATGTGGCGGTTGCCAACAAATTAATCGGTAAAATTGATGAAATAGCAGAAATTTTCTGGGCAACTAAAAAATAAATTACCCCAATCGCTGGTGGCTTAGAACTTTAAGCTACTAGCGATTTTTTTGTCCCCCCCAGAACTTTCTTTCTCTGCCACCATAGTTTCAGCTGCAACTCTAGCCATGAATGAAACGCGTTCAACAAACTTTCTAGTTATCAACCCTGATGCGATTAATCTGGCACTTTGATGAACCTCAACCTCAAATTTTAAAACATAGTCAGATAATCCAAGGCACCTGGCGGTTGCATGAATCTCTGTGCCAATTCCAGCCGCCCCTAAGATTTCTAGTGCTGAATTAGTAGTCACTGTTGTTTCACCAAAATCTAAAAATTCAATTATTGCAGTGCTGCAGGCACTCTCCATCAATGAAATTATGTGGTTTGAACCAACAACCGGTAAATCATTAACTCCCTGAGCCACTGATGTATCACCAGGACGAATCGTCATGGCTGACATACCGATCACACCAATAACTTGTTCTGACTTCATAATCACAAGATTAGTGATTAGTGAATTACTCTTGCGGGAACTCCCTGCGAATTTCGCTAGTTATTTCTATTTGTGTCGCCCCATCAGCAGAAATCTCCGTATAAGTTGTTTGCGTATAGGTAATCTCCGTAAATCCTGGAGAATCACTCGCCTGCATCATTTGATTGTAAAGATCCTCAGTTTGTTGATGTATGCGATTGTTTAGCTCTTGTGGTGCCTCTTCATTTAAAGCATTACACAAAAGATTGCGCATCAGGGTTATGGTTGCGTTTTCTTGCTCCATTTGAGTTCGACATGTCGGGCATTGACCAAAATGTATTTCGACTAAATTTAATTGCTGATTATCTAAAATCTCATGATCAATATAGAGAATTATGTTTGGTAGTACTTGATCACAGGAGATGAAATTTATTGGCTGGTTCATTTTTTATCTCCAGCAGTATTTTTGCCGTAGCCGCGATCTTTTGCATAGGTAGCAAGGGAGGTTCGAAGTAATTTTCTGCCTCTATGCAACCTTGACATAACTGTTCCAGTGGGCACCTCTGTTATTTCAGCTATTTCTTTATATGAAAATCCCTCAACATCTGAGAGATAAACTGCAATCCGAAACTCCTCCGGCATTGCAGCCAGGGCATCTTTAATATCTTTGTCCGCAATATTTTCTAAAACCTCTTCTTCAGCTGACTTACCCTGATCACTTGTGTGTGAGGAGGCAGCAGCAATTTGCCAATCTTCCACCTCGCCTGCAGATATTTGTGGTCGACGTTTATCTTTTCGATAAGTATTGATGAATGTGGTGGTTAGAATCCTATAAAGCCAAGCTTTTAAATTTGTTCCAGGTTCAAATTGATGAAAACTTGTAAATGCTTTTGCGTATGTATCCTGAACTAAATCCTGTGAATCATGTGGGTTTTTTGTATACCTAAGTGCAGCACCATATAGTTGTGAGGTAAAAACTAAAGCATCTTTTTCAAATCTAGCTTTGCGTTGCGCCAAACTCTCTTTATTTCGGTCAACAACAGCTGGTAATAAATCTTCGTTACTCATTTGGGCTAAGGCTACCTCGAATGGGGTTTTAGAAAAACAGAAATTTGTTTTAAATCGACCATCGTGCTGACAGAGTGCGTTCATAGAATTTAAACCACTGAATGGGTTAATTTATTCCCGCGGGTGCTCGCTGGGCAGCAATAAACCGCAGCCTTACGCATAAGTCGGAAGGTAGACTGGTGTATATGACAAATTGGCCCGCACCTTTTCGAAATGGGTTGTCTGCTGCCAGTAAGCCAATTAACGCCCAGTTAAGTATCCCTGGCTCAAAATCTGCAACCAACCGGGCATTGATTTTAGCTGCGCTCGCTAATTCACCATCAAGGATTAGAAAACCTCTCTCATCCCGCGATACCGACTTAATGGTCAAGGGATTAAGAAGTTTAGGATGCAAAATTGATGAAGTTAAAACAGAGGATGGATTTGATTACCAGATTACACCGCAAAAGTTAGTGGGTCCAGCTCAAATAGAGGTTGGTAATGCAGGAACTGTAATGCGCTTCTTACCTCCGATTGCATCCCTTGCTTCAGGATTAATCCACTTTGATGGTGATGAACGATCATATGAGCGACCAATTGCTCCAGTAATAAAAGCTTTGGAACAGCTTGTTATATCAATAGAACACGGGAATAAATATCGATTGCCAATTACTATTAATGGTGCTGGAAAAGTTAAGGGTGGTGAAGTTGAGATAGATGCAAGTGCTTCTAGTCAGTTTGTTTCTGCACTGCTATTACTCGCACCTGCAACTGAGATTGGCATTACAATAAAAAATATAGGGCCAGATTTACCCTCACTTCCTCACATTCAAATGACAATTCATATGCTTGAAGTCTTTGGCGCACGAGTAGAGATAAGTAAAAATCATTGGGTAGTAAAGCCAGTTAAATTGTCAGGTCAAGATTTAACAATTGAACCTGACCTTTCTAATGCTGCACCATTCATGGCTGCTGCCATGATTTGCGGTGGCAGTGTCTTAATTAATGATTGGCCGAAATCAACCCCACAACCTGGAGATCAATTACGCAATATTTTTGCACAAATGGGGGCGAAAATTGAATTTACACCTAATGGATTAAAAGTTTCTGGAAATGGTGAAATTACTGGAATTGATATTGATTTACATGATGTTGGTGAATTAACGCCAGCTATTGCAGCCTTAGCATCTCTCGCTAATTCACCTACAACTCTAAGAGGTATTGGACACCTGCGCTTGCATGAGACTGATCGACTATCTGCGTTAGCTAATGAAATAAATAATCTTGGTGGAGCTGTTACTGAAGGACCCGGTGAATTGTTAATCAAGCCAACCAAAATGGTTGCCTCCCAAATCTTTAAAAGTTATGAAGACCACCGAATGGCTACTGCTGGAGCCATTATTGGTTTGGCTGTAGATGGGGTTATGGTTGAAAACATTGAAACTACGAGAAAAACTCTCCCAGATTTTCCGGGAATGTGGCAGATGATTCTAAAAGGGGCTTAATGGCCAGATCAAAGCGCAACTGGGATGAGGATGATGTTCGCGTCAATAAGTCACGCCAATTTGGGTCAAGTAATAAAGCAAGAGCTCGCACTAAAGATCGACCAGATTATGCCAACGCCGATACTGCAACTATTACTGAGGTTGATCGCGGTCGAGTGAAGTGCTTAATCCAAACAAAAACAGGCAAATTATTAATCACCGCAATGAAAGCAAGAGAGTTGGGAAAGAAATCAGTAGTTGTAGGAGACCTAGTATCAGTAGTTGGAGATGTTTCAGGCTCTGATGGCTCCTTGGCTCGAGTAGTCAGCGTGCTTCCTAGAAAAAATTCATTGACTAGAACTATTGATGATCACGCAAATGATGAACGTGTGATTGTTTCAAATGTTGATGCCATGGCAATTGTTATCTCAGCTGCAAATCCTGATCCAAAAATCGGTTTAGTCGACCGTGCTCTAGCTGTTGCATATGACCAAGGAATAAAGCCAATAATTATCATGACTAAGCAAGATCTGGCAGATGGAGATGAATTTTTAAAAATCTATAAAGATCTTGAAATAAAGCTATTTAAAATTGATAGATCCTCAAATCTTGCAAATCTCAAGAAAGAGTTAGCTGGCAAGATAACAGTGCTACTAGGTCACTCCGGAGTGGGTAAGTCCACCTTAGTGAATAATTTATTATCTAGCTCGGATAGGAATTCAGCTGAGTCAGATAACACATCTACACACCAGGTCACTGGCGCAGTAAATGAAGTCACCGGAAGAGGGCGCCACACAACCTCAGGAGCTATTGCTCTGCCACTATCTTCAACCTTTGATTCAGATGAGTTTGGTTGGATTATAGATACCCCAGGAGTTCGTTCTTTTGGTATTGCACACATTAAACCTTCCAGAGTTATATCTGCATTCCCTGAATTTACTGAAGCAATTTCAAATTGTAAAAAGAATTGCTCTCACAGTGAACCCTCTTGTGCTCTAAATAACTGGCCTGGATTTAATGACCAAAATCTCGCAAGACTTGCAAGTTTACGCAGAGTTTTATCTCTTGGATAAGAAAAGTAAGAGTAATCTAAACTCTGTGAGCGTTGATCTGAAAAGTACAGATACTCGACAAGTAAACCTATCTTTGGTTGGAATGACTTGTTCCTCATGCGTAAGCACAATCGAAAAGTCACTTAATAAATTGCCTGGAGTAAGGGCTGCCGTAAATCTTGCCATGGAATCTGCGCACATTATTGCCCCAAAAAATATTTCAGATACACAATTGATATCTGCTGTCACTTCAGCCGGTTATAGCGCAAAGGCATTTAAGGGTGAACGAGAATCATTTGAAAGGTCTAATCGCCTGGGAGCCAGAGTCTTACTGACTTTCCTCTTTACCGCTCCAGTAATTTTAATTTCGATGTTTCATGATTGGCATGAGCAAATTGATAAAAACTTACTTCAATTTATTGATGACTTTAATTCTCTTTTAGTGAGTAATAATGCTGCTTTTGAAATTGTCTACCCCCAAGCACCATTAACAACCTGGCTACTAATAGCACTTTCACTGCCGGTAGTTTTAATATTTGCCTGGCCGATTCACCGCGCTGCGATTAAGAACCTACTTAACCCAACAATGGATACTTTGGTTTCATTAGGTGCGCTAATTTCATTTGCATGGAGTATCTATTCCACTTTAGATTATCGGTCAAACTCAGCGATGCCAGATATCTATGTTGAAGTTTCTTCTGCTGTTATTTTCTTTGTAATGTTTGGGCGCTACCTTGAACATAGAGCAAGACACAAAGCTGGCTCATCCCTGGCGGAATTATTCAAGCTTTCAGTTTCTGAAGTGGAAATCAAGGTTGAAGATCAGAGCAAAATAATACCTATTGATCAATTACAAGTTGGCGATATTTTCGTGGTGAAACCTGGTGATCGAATTGCAACTGATGGGCAGGTGATTTCCGGATTTACTACTGTTAATAATTCATTTCTCACTGGTGAAGTAGCACCAATAGAAATTTCTATTGGAAACTTGGTATTTGCTGGATCAATAAATAACAATGGAAATATATTGGTGAAAGCTACCAGGGTTGGATCTGAAACAGAGTTAGCAAGGATTACCAGGATGGTGCTGGCGGCTCAATCTGAGAAAGCACCTGCTCAACAATTAGCTGACCAGGTGAGTAGGGTTTTTGTTCCCAGTGTACTTTTGCTAGCAATTGCAACTTTTTTCACCTGGTATCTAACTGAGGCCAATATATCTAAATCGATTACTACAGCTGTTGCTGTTTTGGTAATTGCCTGCCCCTGCGCACTTGGCCTTGCAACTCCGATTGCACTTTTAGTTGCCTCTGGGAGAGCGGCTAGGTCAGGAATAGTGATTAGATCTCCAAGATCAATTGAAAAGTCAGTTGGAATTACAGATGCTGTCTTTGACAAGACCGGCACAATTACATCAGGTCAGATGATTATGCAGCATATGACCTTAATAGATAATCCTCTTGCAACTCCAAGTACATCAGTTACGGCTTCAGAGCTGATGAGTTATGCGTTAAGTGTTGAAAGCTTAGATTCACATCCAGTTGCAGTCGCTATTTCTACGGCACTTTTAGCACAAGGAATTAAGACTTTGCCAGTATCTGAGTTTGAGCATACTTTTGGAGTTGGAGTGGCAGCGCGTGTAAAGCCAATAAACACTGACGCTTCAAAAGCAGTATTAATTGGTACACCTATTTCAATTGCCCGATCCACAACTACTTTTTCAGCTCAAATTCAAAATGCAATTGATTCAGGAGTTGCTCGATCAAATTCCATAGCAGTTCTTGCAATAGATGGCCTGGCTTATGGCGTATTTGAGGTAGGTGATGAAATAAAAAGTGAGAGTAAATCTGCAATAGCACAATTACAAAAAGTGGGAATCAATACTTGGCTGGTGACTGGAGATAACCAACAGGCTGCCCTATCAATTGGTGCCCAGGCCGGTATTTTATCTGATCATATTTTTGCCACAGCATCACCGGAGGATAAATTACTCTTTGTTGAAAATTTACAAGTCAAGGGAAAAGTATTAATGATTGGCGATGGCATAAATGATGCCGCAGCCCTAGCAAAAGCAGATCTAAGTATTGCGATGAGTTCTGGAACTGATACCGCAATAGCTGCAGCCGATATAACTTTGATTCGATCTTCCTTACATGCTGTAACTGACAGCCTTGCCATATCAAGAAAAACCATCAAAATTATCAAATCTAATCTTGGTTGGGCGTTTTTCTACAATATTGTGGGTATTCCAATTGCAGCTAGTGGAAATTTGTCGCCAATGTATGCGGCGGCAGCCATGTCTTGTTCTTCACTATTTGTAGTTTTAAACAGTTTGCGCATTAATAAAAAATAAAATTGGTAGCGGGGGCAGGATTTGAAC
>SXRC01000002.1 GCA_005793655.1 Actinomycetota bacterium | reverse complement strand
TGGGAAGAGACGCAGTTGAAGGCAAAAAGATTGCTAGCGATCGCATCAGGTGGGGTGTTATGAAGGTTCTAATAAATGGTGAGATCATCAGCAATCCGCTAACTCTGCCCTTTTCGGAGTCATTATTAAGAGGTGATGGATTATTTGAAACCATACTTGGCATCGATCAAGCACCGATTGCTTGGGAGAGACATTATGCTCGACTTGCAAATGCAGCAGCGCAGTTATTAATTTCTATACCAGCGCGCATTGACCTAGATCTAGGCATAGCAAAGGTGCTGGCAGAGGCTGCTGGAAAATCAAAGATCAGGCTCACTGTTTTAGCTGATGGCAACTGGATGATTTCAGCAGAGGCGTTTGTCGCAAGTGATAAGCCGGTTAGCTTGATGAGAATGAAGGAGGCTGTAAGTTCTAAGGCGGTGCTCTCTGGAGTTAAATCAATATCTTACGGGCAATCCATGATGGCAGTTAGGCGAGCACAGGCGGTTGGATACACGGATGCTATTTTTGTTAATGAAAATGATCATGTAGTTGAAACTGGATTTTCTAATCTTTTGATTCTTACCAACGAGGGCTTTACCACCCCAGCTCTTGAATCAGGCTGTTTACCAGGAGTAATGCGAGAAATACTGATTAACTCATTTGGGGTGAGCCAATCATTATTCAATTACAAACAGTTGCTGCAAGCACAAGGGATTTATACCTGCTCCTCGATTCGCTTGATCCAGCCGGTAAGTAAGGTTGATGAAATACTCTTTAATGAAAATCAGAAGGGAGCAGAGTTAATTAGTGATTTGAGTAAGTTATTAACCAGTAAGATAAACCTATGAACTCAATGGTCAAAAGAGTAATAGTTGGAGTTCTAGGTGGTGTAATCACATTACTTGGTGTTGTTGCTTTAGTTGCCCCTGGTCCTGGTTGGTTGATCGTATTTACTGGGCTAGGAATTTTAGCCTCTGAGTTTGCATGGGCGGCCCGGCTACTTCGGCAAGCAAAGAATGTAGCAAATCAGGCAGCTGATGCGGTGAAGATTAAGAAACGGCATCGACTGATGATTGTTGCCGCGCTTACTTTCGCTTCACTGGTTTTACTGGTTTTCTGGTACGCATCTACTCGTTAATCACACTTCTTTATCACCCGCTTTGCTAACCTAGCGGTATGTCCGCCCAAATCAAGATCACCGTCGATGGCAAATCTCAAACAGTCACCGCTGATCAAAAGCCAACTCACCTGTTTGAAGATCAAAAAGATGTAGTCATTTGTCGGGTTAATGGTGAGCTTAGGGATCTTTGGAGTGAGCTTGCAGATGGTGATCTTGTTGAGTCAGTTTTAATCTCATCAGCTGATGGTCTTAATGTCCTGCGCCATTCCACCGCACATGTTTTAGCCCAGGCAGTGCAAGAGGTATTTCCGCAAACAAAACTGGGAATCGGACCACCAATAACTGATGGCTTTTACTATGACTTTGACCCAAAGAATCCTTTCACACCCGATGATCTAGAAAAACTTGAAAGTGCAATGCGAAAAATTATCAAGGCTGGGCAAAGGTTTCGTCGTCGGGTGGTAAGTCAAAAAGAGGGATTAACAGAGTTAAAGTATGAACCTTATAAATGTGAATTAATTAGTTTGAAATCTAATGATGCTAATGATGAATCAAGTGTTGAGGTGGGTGGATCGGTATTAACTATTTATGACAACTTAGGCAGAGATGGCAATCCAGTTTGGCGAGATTTATGCCGAGGTCCACATTTACCATCTACAAAATATATTCCAGCATTTAAATTAATGCGAGCAGCAGGGGCCTACTGGCGCGGATCTGAAAAAAATCCAATGTTGCAGAGAATTTACGGTACTGCGTGGCCAACTCAAGAGGGGCTGGATCAATATTTACATCTACTAGCGGAGGCGGAAAAGCGAGATCATCGAAAGTTAGGCGCCGAGTTAGATTTGTTTTCATTCCCAGAGGAGATTGGTTCAGGACTTGCTGTCTTTCACCCAAAGGGTGGAATTGTCAGAAAGACTATGGAGGATTACTCAAGAAAGCGGCATGAGGAGGAGGATTATCAATTTGTTTATTCACCTCACCTGACTAAAGCAGCGCTCTTTGAAACCAGCGGACATTTGCAATGGTATGCAGATGGAATGTATCCACCGATGGTGATGGATGAAGAGTTACATGCAGATGGCACAATTAAAAGAGCTGGCCAAAAGTACTACATGAAACCGATGAACTGTCCGTTTCATAATCTTATTTACCAGTCAACCCCAAAGTCTTACCGAGATCTACCACTTAGATTATTTGAGTTCGGCACCGTATATCGATATGAAAAATCAGGGGTAGTTCACGGCATAACTAGAGCCAGAGGTTTCACCCAAGATGACGCACATATTTATTGCACCCAAGAGCAAATGGCAGATGAATTGGATTCATTGCTTACCTTTGTTTTAAATCTGCTGCGTGATTATGGTTTATCTGACTTTTATCTTGAACTATCAACTAGAAACCCAGAGAAAACGGTTGGGGATGAGAAAGATTGGGCAAGTGCCACTGAGGCCTTAAAAAAAGCTGCTGAGAAACAAAAACTAGAGTTTGTGATGGATCCAGGTGGAGCGGCTTTTTATGGTCCAAAGATCTCAGTTCAGGTAAAGGATGCAATTGGTCGCACCTGGCAGATGTCTACAATTCAGGTTGATTTCCAACTTCCACAAAGATTTGATTTAGGTTACGCAGCATCTGATGGCAGCAGAAAGCAACCAGTAATGATTCACCGGGCATTATTTGGTTCGATTGAAAGATTTTTTGGTGTCTTAACTGAGCATTATGCAGGTGCTTTTCCACCGTGGTTAGCGCCAGTGCAGGTTAGGGCAATACCAGTTGCTGATTCAATAATTCCGTATCTCAGTGATGTGTTACTTCAATTTAAGAAAGCTGGTATTCGAATTGACATTGATAGCTCAGATGATCGGATGCAGAAAAAAGTCCGAAATGCCCAGCTTGAAAAGATTCCATTTATGATGATAGCTGGTGATGAGGATATGGCTTTAAATGCAGTTTCATTCAGATATCGAAATGGTGAGCAGAAGAATCAAATACCTATTAAGGCGGCAATTGAAGAAGTTTTGGCAGCTATCAAAGATCGTAAACAAATTTGATGAGTGATCAATCAATTACTGGTGGGGCAGGGATGCCAGATGGTTGGCAGAGGTTGTGGGCACCGCATCGGATGTCTTATTTAGAAGGAGAGAATCGACCTCTTCCTGAAAATGAGGTTGTTTGTCCATTCTGTAAAATTACAGATTTGCCAGATCCGCAAGCATTAATAGTTACCAGAGGCAAAGAGGCGTATGTGGTGATGAATCTTTACCCGTATAACGCTGGTCACTTACTAGTTTGCACAAATCGGCATGTTGCAGAGCTACCAGAGTTAACTCCAGCTGAGCGCAATGAGGTTTCAGAATTAACTTCACATGCAATGAAGGTTTTACGAAAGGTTGGCAGAGCGGTGGGATTCAATATTGGTATCAATCAGGGCAGTGTTTCTGGTGCTGGGATTGCTGGTCACTTTCATCAACACATAGTTCCGCGCTGGAGCGGAGATTCAAACTTCATGCCAATAATTGGCAAAACCAAGGTAATACCAAAGTTATTGCAAGAGAGCAGAGAACAATTAGCTGCGGGTTGGAATCAAATCTAAGAAGTGTTTTATCTCTGCCACACCCAACTTGTTTTTAAGAATTAGTGGGATTGCTGGAATTATTAGACCGGCAGGAAATTGATCCCAACCACCTTCTGCCAAAGCATTATGAAGCTCCTCTTTAAACTCTAAAATTAACTCGCGGTGCTCTGAGTCGCTGGGGATTTTAGCTGATGCGGTAGAGGAGTAATCTGTGATCATCTGATCTTCAAGATTTATTAGCGCAGTTGGCTTACCATTATCTGCGTGTAAAACTAGATATGGAGTAAGAACTGGCTCCAACATTTTCCCAACTATGACACTCATATCCTCAAAATCCACATCACCATCCTCAAAATCGACCACTGCAACAATGGTTGGAACATATAACTCTCGAAAAGTATTCCACTGTGCAACTAGATTTGGATCAATTCCAGTTTTTGCACTAGCAACTACCACAACAACATCTGCAGTAATTAAGGATGGATCATCAATTTTGGCAGCTGGCAGTCCAAGTACGGTGCTGATTTCCTCTTTCCCAGGAGATATTCCCAAGACAAACCGTGCGTTAATTAGGTCGGCCATGATCTATAAGCCTACGATGGGAATTATGTTGCAGCGTTCATTGCGTGATCCTGTCGCCAAAATTATTGCGCCATTGGTCAAAACTTTGATCAAAATGAGGGTCAGTGCCAACCAAATCTCAGCTATTGGTGGGTTAGGCAGTGTTGCTAGCGCACTTTATTTTTTCTCCAATGGCCGCTTTTTCATCGGAGTTATTTGGGTCAGTGTCTTTGTCGCATTTGATTTATTTGATGGGGCGGTAGCTAGAGCGTCCAATAAAGGGACAAGTAAATGGGGAGCACTGCTTGACTCAACGCTAGATCGATTAAGTGATGCTGCGATATTTATTGGCGCACTTATTTACTTTATTGATCAAAATGATCAATTGGTACCAGTTTTACTGATTGCTACATTCGCTTCCTTCATGGTTTCGTATATCAAAGCTCGCGCTGAATCATTGTTAATCAAATGCGAAGGTGGTTTAGCAGAAAGAGGTGAGCGGGTACTCATAATTCTTACCGCTTACGGCTTGCATGGACTTGGAGTTGACCACGCGATGGCAGTGGGTATTTGGACACTTGCGTTAATTTCTATCTTCACGATGATTCAAAGAATGATGATTGTTTATAAAGCGGTGAAATAAATGTATTTGCTCTATCTGCTGGTATGGCGATTGATCGGAGTGCTACCAGAAAAAATGGCGTATCGGTTGGCAAATTTGGTCTCTGATCAAATATATCGACGTCAGCGTAAAGGTATTAAGCGCCTTCGCAGTAACTATCAAAAAGTTATGCCAGAGTTATCACAGGTTGATTTAGAAAAACTAACCAAAGCGGGAATGCGATCTTACCTACGCTACTGGTTTGATACCTTTCGACTTAACAAGTGGAGTAAAGCACGGATTTTAGAAACTACCTTTGTTGTGAGAGAAAACCTGCTCAGGGATCCAATTGAAAGTAAGCAAGGATGCATAGTCGCCTTGCCACATGCGGGTAATTGGGACCATGCAGCTGCATATTTTTGTTCAACTGGGATTCCAGTTACGGCGGTGGTTGAGAAACTAAAACCAGAGGCAATATTCAAAAAATTTCTTGAATATCGGCAAAGCATTGGTATTGAGGCGATTAGTCATACAGAAAAATCTATTCCTATATTAGTTGAGCGGTTAGAAGCTGGAAAATTAGTCGCCCTAGTTGCGGATCGTGATATGTCTAGAAATGGTGTTGAGGTTGATTTCTTTGGTCGTACTGCAAAAATGCCAGCGGGTCCAGCAATATTAGCCTTGAAAACTGGTTCACCATTGATAACTGTTTATATTCGATATTTAGATCATGGAATTGAAATTACCATTGATGAAACAATTAAACCCCCTGTTGGCAAGAGCGAAGAGGAGTCAATAAAAATTATTACCCAATCAATGGCAGATAATTTTGCCAAGCGAATCAAAGGCTCACCCGTTGATTGGCATATGTTGCAGAGGATTTGGCTAGATGAAGAAAATTAGAATAGGCATGGTTTGTCCCTATGGTTGGGATACTCCAGGTGGTGTACAGACGCATATAAGAGATCTCGCTGATCATTTGATTGAAGAGGGACATTACGTTTCAGTTCTTACACCAGTAAGTGATGATTCCGTAGATAGTGCAAATTATGTTGTAAATGCTGGTAAACCAATCTCAATTCCCGTAAATGGTTCAGTAGCCAAAATTTTATTTGGACCAGTTGCAAGCTCTAGGGCTAAGCAATGGATTGCATCAGAGGATTTTGATCTGCTTCATCTGCATGAACCTGCAATTCCATCCCTCTCACTTCTGGCTTGTTCTGCGGCAGAGGGTCCGCTAGTAGGCACATTTCATGTCTCTACTCAAAAGAAAAAGGCGATCTATGCGATTGGGCCAATATTGGAGCCAATCGTGGAAAAATTAACCGCAAGAATTGCAGTAAGTGAGTTAGCAAGATCAACTCTTAAGGATCATTTTGATACCGACGCGGTGGTAATTCCAAATGGTATCGATGGACAGCGATATGCCAATGCAAAAGTTTCATTAGATTACTCTGGTGGGCACACAGTGGGATTTATTGGCAGATTTGAGGAGTCGCGCAAGGGATTGCAGGTATTGCTTGATTCTCTGGCAATAGTTTCAAGATTTATTCCAGATGTTACCTATTTAATCGCAGGGCCTGGAGAGAGTGAAGACTTCTTAAAGCGATTAGACCCCCAACTACGAAGCAGAATCAAGTTCTTGGGATTACTAACTAATGAACAAAAAATGAGTTTTTTAAAAACCGTTCATATTTATGTCGCACCGAATACTGGAAGTGAATCTTTTGGCATTATTTTAACTGAGGCGCTTTCAGCTGGAACTGCGGTGGTAGCAAGTGATATTCCAGCTTTTAAAGCGGTGCTTGAAAATGGCGCTGCTGGTGATCTGTTTATCAATGGCGACAGTGCAGATTTAGCAAAAGTTTTAGTTGCACTCCTTCGTGATGACCAAAGACGAAAAAAACTGGCTGAGAACGGAAAACTTAGCGCTCAAAAGTATGATTGGCAGGTAGTTGCTGAACAGATTGAGCATATTTACGAAATGGCGATAGCAAGTGGAGATAAAGTGCGCCTATCCTCTGAAAATAGATTTTGGAGTAGACGATGAGTTTAGAAACCCTATTTTCAATTCTTATTGTTGTTTTACTTGGCTGGTATTTATCCTTTTTAGCCTCAAGATTGGACCGACTCCACCACAGAGTTGAAACATCTTGGGCCACCTTGGATTCATTTTTGCAACAACGGGCAGCATTGGCCCATGAGATTGTTTCAGAATCAAATTTAGATCCCGCCACCGCTTATCTAATCTCTAGCTCAGCAGTTAATGCTCGGAGTGCTCAATTAAAGGAGCGCTCTGCAGTGGAGAGTATTTTATCTGAGTCCTTAAAGCTGGTTCAGGGCTCGGCTATTGATAACTCACTGAATCTACCTTCAGAGCTACTAGTCGAACTTTCTGATCTAACTGCCAAAATAAAACTGGCGATTAACATCCATTTAGAGGCGGTTAACGCCACAAGAAATGTTAGATCAAAACCCTTAATTCGTATCTTCAGATTAGCTGGCAAAGCACCATTACCGATTCGGTATGAATTTGAGGATGATATTTTGTGAGGCTGGTAAAACGCTCACTGCTATTAATATCTGTGTCAATAGTGCTGGTCTCGGTAGTTGGAGTACCCAACACAGATATTTTTACATCAGAGCCTGATGTTGCTAAAAATCTCTTTAATGGTCTTCCTGGCACAAACAATCAAATACTGGTGGTTAAAGTAGATGACACAAAGTATGCCCATCCGCAGATTGGAATTGAAGATGCTGACATTGTTTATGTTGAACAGGTTGAAGGTGGCTTAACAAGATTAGCTGCTGTATACACATCCAAGTTGCCGCCATTGATTGGACCAGTTAGATCTGCACGAATATCGGATATTGAGCTGTTGGCGCAATTTGGCCGAGTTGGCTTTGCCTACAGCGGTGCTCAATTCAAAATGCGACCAGTAATTGCGGCGGCAAACTTGCAAAATATTTCAGCAGAACGTAACCCGCCAAGTATCTACACAACAGATCTGAGCAGACCCGGACCTTTTAATATGATCTTGAAGCCAGATTTACTTCTACAGCGGGCCAACGCTAATCCAAAAATCAGAATTGATACAGCAACTGTTGCACCTTTTGTTTTTGGTGAGCCAAGTAAAGGTGAAACTTTAACTGCATCGGCAAAGGTTAAGTGGCCAAATGCAAGATATGAACTTCGTTGGGATGTAGTGAATAGCAAGTGGCTTATTTACTTTAATGATCAGCCAAATGTGGCAGCCTCAGGTGAGCAGTTGTATGCAGATACTGCAATCATTCAAGTTGTCTCAATCACACCCTCAATTTATGGTGATAAATTTGGTGAGATTACACCATTTAGTAAGACAACCGGAGTGGGTAAAGCTGTGATGCTTAGGGATGGTTTTAGTTATCAACTTAATTGGCAGCGAGATCTTGAGACCGACTTAACCACCTGGCGAACTGCTGATGGAGAAATTGCCAACTTTAAGCCAGGGCGTACTTGGATATTTTTAACAGCGACCCCACCGGTCCTAGCCCCGTAATCTGCCCGTTCCTGTGTGATCAAGGCTTCATTTAATAGTCACTCCTTTGTGAAAGTAATTAGTACAATAGGGGGCTAGAAAGTTGTTGGGGAGAAAAAAATGTCTAAGGAGACAGGAACAGCACGAGTAAAGCGCGGCATGGCAGAGATGCTTAAGGGCGGCGTAATTATGGATGTTGTAAATGTTGAGCAAGCGAAAATTGCGGAAGACGCAGGCGCTGTAGCAGTAATGGCGTTAGAGCGTGTACCGGCAGATATTCGTGCCCAAGGTGGCGTTGCTCGCATGTCTGATCCAGACATGATCACTGCGATTCAAGCAGCAGTTTCAATCCCAGTTATGGCAAAAGCAAGAATTGGTCATTTTGTTGAAGCACAAGTTTTACAAACTCTTGGTGTTGATTACATCGATGAATCAGAGGTTTTAACCCCAGCTGATTATGCAAACCACATTGATAAGTGGAATTTCACAATTCCGTTTGTTTGTGGTGCCACAAATCTAGGTGAGGCACTTCGCCGTATTAATGAAGGTGCAGCAATGATTCGCTCTAAGGGTGAAGCAGGAACTGGCGATGTTTCAAATGCAACTATGCATATACGCACCATTTTAACTGAGATGCGAAGATTATCTTCAATGCGTGAAGATGAGTTGTATGTTGCTGCAAAAGAGATGCAAGCTCCTTATGATTTGGTAAAAGAAGTTGCAAGCACTGGAAAATTGCCGGTTGTGCTATTTACTGCAGGAGGAATTGCAACACCAGCAGATGCTGCGATGATGATGCAACTTGGTGCAGATGGAGTATTTGTTGGTTCTGGAATATTCAAATCAGGAGATCCTGCAAAGCGTGCTGCTGCTTGTGTGAAAGCTGTTACTTATTACACCGATGCGAAAGTTATTGCCGATGTTTCTCGTGGTTTAGGGGATGCGATGGTTGGAATTAACGTCGCTGATATCCCAGTACCGCATCGTCTTGCGGAGCGGGGCTGGTAGTTGTGAAAATTGGAGTACTTTCACTCCAAGGTGATGTTCGCGAACATATTAAGTCGCTGAGTGATTGTGGAGTAGAGGCACAAGCGGTAAATACTAAAGAACAAATTGAATCAATATCTGCATTGGTAATTCCTGGTGGAGAATCAACAACCATTGCAAAACTCGCTCGATCTTTTGATTTATTTGATTTAATCTCAGATCGTATTAAATCTGGCATGCCTACCTACGGATCATGCGCTGGGATGATCTTGCTTTCTGATGTGGTGAAAGATGCAATTGAAGGCCAAGAAACTTTTGGTGGCATAGATATGGTGGTGCGCCGTAATGCATTTGGCCGCCAAGTTGATTCTTTTGAGACTGATATAAAATTTAAAGGTATTACCGAACCAGCGGTTCGTGCAGTCTTTATTCGTGCTCCATGGGTGGAGTCAGTCGGAGCAAATGTTGAGCTCTTATCTGAAATTACTGATGCAAATGGCGTAAGACACCCAGTGGCAGTTAGATCTGGCCATTTATTAGCAACCTCTTTTCATCCTGAGCTAACTGGAGATAATCGGGTTCATAAGTATTTTGTTGAGGTTATTTGCCGTGAGTTGGCAATCTTTAAGAAGTAGTCAAAGGATAGATATGAGCGGTCATTCCAAATGGGCAACCATCAAACACAAAAAAGCTATTTTAGATTCAAGGCGTTCTAAAAATTTTGCTAAATTAATAAAGGCAATTGAAGTTTCATCTCGTGTTGGAGGTGCTGACATGAGTGGGAATCCAACATTATTTGATGCGGTAACAAAGGCAAAAAAGAATTCAGTACCTGCAGAAAACATTGATCGGGCTATTAAGCGAGGTGCCGGCCTTGAAACTGGCGGAAAAGTTTGGGAAACAATTATGTATGAAGGGTATGCAGCAGGGGGAGTGGCACTATTAATTGAGTGCCTATCTGATAATAGAAATCGGGCAGCCTCTGAGGTGCGAGTAGCTGTGACTAGAAATGGCGGCACAATGGCAGATCCAGGCTCTGTTTCATATCTATTTAATCGCAAGGGCGTAGTAATAGTTTCAAAGCAAGAGGGCAAGGTCAGTGAAGAGGCTTTACTGGAAGTGGTACTGGATGCAGGGGCACAAGAGGTGAATGAATTATCTGAAGCCTTTGAAATAGTTTGCCAGCCGGCAGATTTAGTTGCAGTTCGTAAGTCATTACAAACAGCCAGTATCGATTATGAATCTGCAGACTCCTCTTTTTTGCCAACTATGTCTATACCAATTGATACCAATACGGCTAAGAAGGTATTTGAATTGATTGAAGCAATTGAGGATTTAGATGATGTTCAAAATGTATATGGAAACTTCGATGTTTCAGATGAGGTAATGGCGAGCCTTAGTTCATAAGTATTTCACGCTGATTAGGCTTACGCCATGCGCGTTTTAGGGATAGACCCAGGATTAACTAGATGCGGTGTTGGCGTTATTGATTCAACTGGTCCACAGAAGCTTACGATGATCGCAGTTGGAGTAATAAAAACTGATGTGGATGCACCACTTGATCAACGATTATTACAATTGGAAAAAGAGATTTCAATTTGGATCAACAAATATCAGCCAGATGTGGTTGCAGTTGAGCGGGTATTTTCAAGATTAAATGTAAAGACTGCAATGGCAACTGGCCAGGCCGCAGGAGTTGCTTTACTTTTGGCTGCAAAGGTTGGCATTCCAGTTGTCATGCACACACCCAGCGAAGTCAAGGCAGCTGTTACTGGTTCAGGCCGGGCTGATAAGAAACAGGTAGCGCAGATGGTCAAGCGACTACTTAAATTGCAGGAAATCCCAAAACCAGTAGATGCCACCGATGCGTTAGCCCTTGCTATCTGCCATCATTGGCGGGGAGTGGGAAATGCAAGATTAGCTAGAGCGAAGAAAAAGGCGAGTAAGAAACGATGATTAGTTCAATCACTGGCAAAGTGAAATCAATAACCGCTAACTCATTAGTTGTTGAGGTTGGCGGTGTTGGAGTTCTACTACAGGTACCAACTAGAGTTGCATCATCTATGCAGATGGGTGAACAGGTTAGTTTTCATACATATTTAATTGTTCGTGAGGATGCATTAATTCTTTATGGTTTCAGCGAGGTGGTTGACAGAGAGTTTTTTGAACTACTGCTATCTGTAACTGGGATTGGCCCAAAAGTTGCACAATCTATTTTGGCGAACTCTGGTGCTGCCAGCATCGCCGCTGCAATCACTTCATCAGATTTAAAATCCTTAGAGTCAGTTCCAGGTCTGGGCAAAAAAGGTGCGCAACGATTAGTGCTTGAATTAAAGGATAAGGCACCAGCATTTGCAGATGGAAAAGTGAGTAAAAATCTTCCATTGTCTAATCAAGTCGAGAATGCATTGCAAGGTTTGGGTTACTCAGCTAAGGAATCTAACTTCATGCTGAGGCAGGTTATGAGTAATGAAAAGATCGAAGGTTTATCTGCTGCAGAAATATTGAAATTGGCCCTTAAAGTAGGCGGTAAGAATTAAATGAGTAATGAAATAAGTAATCAAAATGTCGATGATGCAGAGCGGGTAGCAGAGCTTGCCCTCAGACCCAAGACACTGAAGGAATTTGTTGGTCAGTACCGTGTGCGTGATCAGTTAGATCTATTGCTCTGTGCTGCAAGGGAACGCAAATCACCAGCTGATCACATTCTTTTTTCTGGTCCACCAGGATTAGGAAAGACGACCTTAGCAATGATTGTGGCAGCTGAGATGGATACGCCAATCAGAATTACCTCAGGTCCTGCGATTCAGCATGCTGGAGATTTAGCATCAATACTCTCCTCGTTAGTAGAAGGTGAAATTCTTTTCTTAGATGAAATCCATCGAATGTCTAGACCGGCTGAAGAGATGCTTTACCTAGCTATGGAGGATTTTCGAGTTGATGTAATTGTTGGCAAAGGGGCGGGAGCAACCTCGATACCTTTGGAATTACCTCACTTCACATTAGTTGGTGCCACAACCCGTGCAGGCTTACTACCAAGTCCACTTCGTGATCGATTTGGCTTTACTGCGCAACTAGATTTCTATGAAACAGATGAATTATTTCAAATAATTAAACGCAGTGGACAGTTATTAGATATTGAAATAGATGATTTGGCAGTCTCAGAAATTGCGTCAAGATCTCGTGGAACACCTCGAGTAGCAAATCGTTTACTTCGTCGGGTGCGAGATTATGCGCAGGTAAATAAAGAAAAAATAGTTCAGCTAAATCATGCCCAAGCTGCTTTGAAGATATATGAAGTTGATGAGATCGGCCTAGATCGACTAGACAAATCAGTACTCACTGCATTGATAAAAAACTTTAATGGTGGGCCAGTGGGTGTTTCAACTCTTGCGATGGCGGTAGGGGAGGAGATTGAAACTATTGAATCCTTAGCTGAACCTTTTTTAGTACGCCTTGGTTTTTTAGCTAGGACACCACGTGGTCGAATTGCAACAGCGGCAGGATGGATGCATCTTGGGATTAAGCCTCCGCTATCAGTTCAAATTGGCAGCGATGCCACACTCTTTGATCAAGATCCTGATATTGCGCAATAAGCCAATAAATACTGGGTTAATTGCATCGTAATTGGCTCGGATTTCTCAATAATCTCACCTCAGCCTAGAATTACCCCTCATGTCTGCTAATAAAATTGCAAATACTCAATCTAGAGCGGTTAGAACAATCTCAATTTTGTTATTAACACTTCTTGGATTTACTGGAGTTGCTTTTGTACTGGGTGCGACCACATTCAAATTAGGTCTAGACCTTCAAGGAGGCACCAGCGTCACTTTGCAACCGCGAATTGAGCCAGGACAAAGTGGAAAAGTTACACCCGAGGCTATTGATCAAGCCGTTGAAATTATTCGCCAACGTGTTAATTCACTTGGAGTGGCAGAATCTGAAGTATCGGCTCAAGGAACAGGTGTTAATCGCCAGATTGTTATTTCAGTTCCAGGAGAGACTGGTCGCAGAATCGTTGATTTAGTAGGACAGACAGCAGAGTTGAGATTTCGTCCAGTTTTGGCAGAAGGGGCAGCAAATGCCACCTCTTTAACTACTGACACCGCGACGGCGATATTACCGTCAGGGGTAACTCCAGAGTTAAATGCGCAATACGCAGCACTTGATTGCACCCTGCCGCAAAATAGACAAGGTGGATCCAGCAGCAATGAAGCGGTCGCAGTCGTAAGTTGTGATCGAAGTGGAAATCTTAAATACATTTTGGCGCCCGCAGAGGTTCTGGGTCGACAAGTAAGTAAGGCCAGTGCGCTGCTAGACCCACAGGGAGCATCTGGTTGGTATGTAACTTTAGATTTTGATGGGGAAGGCAGCGGAAAATTTGGTGCTATGACCACAAGATTAACCTCGCTACCACAACCACAAAATCAGGCAGCTATTGTTTTAGATGGTTTGGTTTACTCAGCTCCAAGAATTAATGAACCAATTAATACTGGCACCGCGCAAATTACTGGAAACTTTACCCAGCCTGAAGCGCAAGACCTTTCAAATGTTTTGAAATACGGCGCCCTACCACTGGCTTTTGATCGTGGTGAGGTGCAACAGGTTTCACCTTCATTAGGAGCTGATCAGTTACGTGGCGGTTTGATCGCAGGAATTCTTGGGTTATTACTGGTAATAATCTATTCAATACTTTACTACCGAGGACTTGGTCTTGTTTCCGTAGGCTCATTACTAGTTGCATCCGTAATGGCATTTTTATCGATATTACTTCTTGGAGAAACTATTGGATTTACCTTAACGCTGGCAGGTATTGCTGGAGTGATTGTGGCAATTGGTATTACGGCAGATTCATTTATTGTTTATTTCGAGCGTATTAGAGATGAAGTGCGAGAAGGTAAATCTTTGAAATCAGCTGTTGAGACTGGTTGGGTTAGGGCTCGACGAACCGTAATTGTCGCAGATGCTGTCTCAATGATTGCAGCTTTGATGCTCTATTTCTTTGCTGTTGGTGGCGTTCGAGGCTTCGCATTTACGCTAGGACTCACCACTGTAATTGATTTAATTGTTGTTTTCTTCTTCACGAAACCATTGGTAACCGTGCTTGCTCGTTACGCATTCTTTAATCAGGGTCACCGTCTATCTGGTTTTTCAGCCAAATCATTGGGAGTGGTTGAGAAAGCAGCTGTGCAATCAGGGGAGGTTAAATAATGGCAAAGTTCTCAGGTTTAGGTGGGCGGCTATACCGTGGTGAAACTTCAATTGATTTTATTGGTAAACGTAAGATTTGGTATGGAATTTCAGGCTTACTAATACTGGCTTCCGCTGCAACTTTGTTTACTCAAGGTTTGCATCTGGGAATTGAGTTTAAAGGTGGATCTTCATTTACAGTCACCTCAAATAATGCTTCAGTCCAAACTGCCGAAAGTGCTCTAACTGAGGCGGGAATTAAAACTCAAACCATCATTCAAAAAGTTGGAAACGATAAGGTTCGCATTCAAACGGACGCGTTAACCTCAGTAGAACAAAACGCAGTTGAAGCAAGCCTTGCTTCTAAATTCAATGTCAGTGTGGACTCAATTGATTCGCAAATAATTGGTCCTTCTTGGGGTGAGGAAATAACACGCAAGGCTATCTACGGATTAATTGGATTCTTGTTAGTAGTAATGCTCTATTTAGCAATGGCTTTTGAATCAAAAATGGCGTTGGCTGCAATTATCTCAGTAGCACACGATGTGTTTATTACTGTGGGAATTTATGCCTTAGTTGGTTTTGAAGTAACACCAGCAACGGTGATTGGATTCTTAACTATTTTGGGTTACTCCCTTTATGACACGGTGGTAGTTTTCGATAAGGTGCGGGAGAACACGAAAGGTATTGCAGCAAGTGGAAAGAGCACTTATTCACAAGCGGCTAATTTGGCGGTTAATCAAACCCTAGTCCGCTCTTTCAATACTTCATTGATTGCATTGTTGCCGGTTGGTTCTATCCTGTTTGTGGGAGCTGGATTACTTGGCGCTGGTACATTGAAAGATTTGTCACTTGCACTCTTTATTGGACTTGCTACTGGAACCTACTCTTCGATCTTTATCGCTACACCAATTTTAGCGGTATTGCGTGAACGTGAACCAGCAATGCAGGCACTTGCAAAACGAGTAGGAAGTCGTGGCGATAAATCAACCTCATCAACACCTTCAGTGCAAGCAAGTGACCGCGGACCTCGCAACCAACCTAAACGATATCGCCGTCGCTAATATTCTTATCTAACTAAAACGCCACCGAGCTATGACACCTAGCCAATTATTGAAACCTTTGGCAGATGGTCTAGCACAGACACATCCAGGGTTTTCAAATTCTGATTTAGAACGAGCATTTATTGCTGCTGAAAAAGCTCACACTGGACAATTAAGAAAATCCGGTGAGCCATACATAACTCATCCAGTTGCAGTTGCGCAGATTTTGACTGAACTAGGAATGGATCTACCAACAATTATGGCTGCACTCTTGCACGATACGGTTGAGGATACTTCCTATTCTATTGATGAAATAAAGAAGGAGTTTGGTGATGAGGTTACATCCCTAGTTGATGGGGTGACTAAGTTAGACAAATTAACTTATGGACCAACTGCTGAGGCAGAAACATTGCGCAAAATGGTTGTTGCCATGTCAAGGGATATTCGAGTGTTGGTAATTAAGCTTGCAGATAGATTGCATAATGCTAGAACTTGGGAATTCATTGATATCGCTATTTCCCAGCGAAAAGCCAGAGAAACTTTGGACATCTACGCACCACTTGCTCACAGACTGGGAATGAATGCTATTAAGTGGGAGTTAGAGGATTTATCATTCAAGACACTTGAGCCCAAAAAATACGATGAGATCGAACGGTTGGTTGGCGAGCGATCTCCAGCTCGAGATATTCTAACAAACGAGGTTGTTTCTTCAATAAGTGCAGATCTCAAGCTTGAAGCAATTGCAGCTGAAGTAAGTGGGCGACAGAAACATTTCTATAGTGTTTATCAAAAAATGGTTGTACGTGGGCGAGAGTTCAATGATATTTATGATTTAGTTGGAATTCGAATTCTGGTCGAATCTGTCAGGGATTGTTATGCCGCGCTGGGCGCGATTCACGCAAGGTGGAGTCCAGTTCCTGGTCGGTTTAAAGATTACATTGCAATGCCAAAATTTAATCTTTATCAATCTCTGCACACCACAGTTATTGGCCCAAATGGGAAGGCTGTTGAAATTCAACTTAGAACCTTTGATATGCATTCACGGGCTGAATATGGAATTGCCGCACATTGGAAGTACAAATCTAAGAATCTAAATGGTGGTACAACTCCTGAGTCGATTTGGCTTAGGCAGCTGCATGAGTGGCAACAGGAGAGTGAGGATGTAGGTGATTTTCTAGAAACGCTTCGATATGACCTGCGCACACCTGAGGTATTTGTCTTCACTCCTAAAGGAAGCGTAATCGCTTTGCCATCAGGCTCCACACCAGTTGATTTTGCTTACGCAGTACATACCGAGGTTGGCAATAAATGTGTTGGTGCAAAAGTAAATGGAAAACTGGTTCCACTTGAGTCCCATCTTTCTAATGGTGATGTAGTGGATATTGTCACCAACAAATCAGTTAATGCTGCGCCAAGTCATGATTGGATAAATTTTGTCACCTCATCTCGCGCTAGATCAAAGATTAAAGCCTGGTTTTCAAAGGAGCGAAAAGAAGAAGCGATTGAAGCAGGACAGGAATCGATTGCAAGACAAATGCGCAAAGCGGGATTACCGATTCAAAAGATTTTGGGTGGTCATGCGTTGCTTGAGTTAGCACACAATCTTCGTTTTGAGGATATTGAAAGTTTGTACGAGGCAGTTGGAAATGGCCACACCTCAGCTCACTCAGTAATAGAAAAACTGATGGTTTTGATTGGCACGACAGATGCTCATCCAGAAAATGACCTAACACCACTGATTTCGCCAATCAAACGTAAGCGCAAGAGCGTCACAGGAATTGAAGTGGAAGGCGCTGGGGATGTATTGGTAAAACTAGCAAGATGCTGTGCTCCAGTTCCAGGTGATGAAATCACTGGCTTTATTACCAGGGGAAGTGGTGTCTCAGTACATCGAATGGATTGCGTAAACATTACTGATCTTAAGGTGCACCAGGGTGATCGAATTGTGAAGGTTAAATGGAACCTTGCAACAGCAAGTAGTTTCTTGGTGAATATTGCAGTTGAAGCTTTAGATCGTGCCCGATTGCTATCTGATGTAACTAAGGCGCTTTCAGATCAACATGTGAATATTTTAAGTGCCTCTGTGGTTACCCATAAAGACCAGACTGCAATCTGCAAATTCTCATTTGAAATGGCAGATGCATCTCATTTAGATGCTGTTCTAACCTCGGTACGAGCTATTGAGGGTGTATATGATGTTAATCGATTCTTTAATAATTAATTAGCGAACTCAGTCAAACCTTTTTGGGCCTGCTCTAACCAATCACGTCTGGCTGCTGCTGCCTCTCGAGCAATCATTGCCTTTGCCGTTTGGCCAGCTGCCTCGGCCTTTGCTGCTTGTTCCTCATAATTATCAACTGCTTGGGCCAAACTCTCCACAACTTTATTAGCCTGAGCTTTTGCACTTGGATCACTCTTGCGTTGGAAATTACGCTCTGCCTCCATAATTTCATCTTCAACTTTCTTAATTCGAGTATCAAAGGAGGCACGCTTTTTACGATCAGTCATACCTATTTTTTGCCACTTACCCATCAAATCGTAAAACTTCTTTTTAGCGGATCTAAAATCTGATAGAGGAAGCAGCGCCTCAAACTCAACAATCATCTCTTCTCGTTTGGCTAGGTTTTCAGCCATCGATCCCTTACGCTTTTTCATATCTACATTTTTTGCAGTAAAGAAAAGATCTTGGGCAGTTTTAAATCGATTCCATAACACGGTATCGGCTGACTTCTTACCTCGGCCAGCAGCTTTCCACTGATCCATCAATGTTTTGTACTTCTGCGCAGTATTAAGCCATTTCTTCGATTTGGCCAAATCCTCTGCTTCTTTCACGATCAACTCCTTTGCAGCAGCGACCTTCTTTTGCTCACCATCTAATTTTGAGAAGTGTGTACGGCGACGCTTATCGAATCTATTACGGGAGGATGAAAATCTCTTCCATAGCTCTGTATCGATTTTTTTATCCAGACGCGGTGCTTTCTTCCACTCTTCTAGCAAAACCTTTAATCGAGCAGTGGTAACTTTCCAGGCGACAGAATCAACCAAACTTTCTGCTTCGGCAACAATTTTCTCCTTGATTGCAGCAGACTCTGTTTTGCGTGATTCACGCTCAGCCTTTTTTGCTTCCTTGCGCGCTTTATACGCACCCTCATGTTCTGTTATTAGCGCAGGGATTTTTTCAAGTGATTGTGCAAGAGTTTGAAGATCACCGACACCATTAAGTTCAGATATTTGACTCCGTAACTTATTAACCGCTTCAAGAGCATCACTTGGCACCATTGCACCTGAGCGAATCCTTGCTGCAAGTAAAGCCACTTCAGAGGCTGCCATTTCGAATTTTTTTACAAAGTAGGCGAGCGCTTCTTCTGCACTCTTGCCTGGGTATGAACCAACGGCGCGATCACCAGTTGGGGTAATTACATAGACTGTGCCATCTTCGCCGACTCGGCCAAATTTTGCTGGATCACCAATTAAAACTGACGCTGCCCCAGAGATCGAAAGGTTTGGTGCGGTAGTACTTTCCATTTTATTGCCTTTCGTTGCGCGATTTCTGATCAACAGATTTCGTTATGTGGGGCCGTGATAATTAATTTCGCTTTCGCGCCTTTAATTACTGGGTTTGGTGCTGACTAAAAGATAGCCTAAGAACCTTAAATTGGGAAAATTAGGCGGGGAAAATTGGTGATTTTTGGGGGTGATCAATGCTGATAGACCGGGTGGTGGCGCCCTACTTTGAAACTAATTGCTGGGTATTGGCAACTGCATCCTCATCTGAATGCATCATTGTTGATCCAGGGATGGCAAGACCTAATCTAGTAAAGAATATAGTTGAAAAAGTCGGTGAACATAATCTCAAGCCGGTGGCAGTCCTTATCACTCATGGGCACCTAGATCATATTTTTTCAGTCCTACCGCTAACAATGGAAATTCCAATGCGAACCTATATAACTGAAGCAGATCGTTTTTTACTTTCTGATCCAATGGGGGCACTAGATAGTGGTGGTGTCAGTGAACAGTTTCTATCAGCTTTTGGCAACAAGAACTTTAAGGAACCATCTGATGTTGTCGAGTTAGAGGATTTTGCTAATTTCGAAATTGCCGGACTTTCTATCACCTCAATTTTTGCTCCCGGCCACACCAAAGGATCTGTCATTTTCACTATCGACAATCAACAATTGATCTCCGGTGATGTGCTTTTTGCCGGTGGCATAGGTCGAACTGATTTACCGACTGGATCCGCTGCTGAGATGCGAAAAACCTTACGTGAGCGAATTTTGACACTACCTGATGGTCTAAATGTCCTGCCTGGACATGGTGGGCAAACTACAATCGCCATAGAACGAGTTCGAAATGCTTACCTGCAGGATGAGTTTTTAGATCAGAAGGGGCGGTGAGGTATTGAGCACTTTCCAAGCCCCTAAAGGAGTCAGTGAGTATTTTCCACCAATTTCTGAGCAGTTTGAGTATGTGCGAGATCAATTACTCAAAACTGCACGGCTGGCTGGTTACTCGCTAATTGAACTGCCAGTCTTTGAAGATACTGAAGTCTTCACTCGAGGAGTAGGTGAATCTACCGATGTAGTAAGCAAAGAGATGTATACATTCGAAGATCGTGGTGGGCGGTCAATAACTTTAAGGCCCGAGGGAACTGCGGGTGTAATGCGAGCGGTAATTGAACATAATTTAGATCGGGGACAATTGCCGGTTAAGTTGTTTTATACCGGACCATTTTTTCGCGCTGAGCGACCACAAGCCGGCCGCTACCGTCAGTTTTATCAAGTTGGTATTGAGGCGATTGGCTACAACGATCCAGAGATTGATGTAGAGGTTATTGCAGTTGCTGACTCTGCATTTAAGGCACTGGGGCTAAAAAAATATAAATTAAATATCACCTCTTTAGGTGATGCGAAGAGTCGAGAAGCACATCGGAAAGATTTAGTTAAATTCATTGCTACTTTGAAATTAGATGAGTCGACAATAGTTCGAGCGCGATTAAATCCACTGAGATTATTTGATGACAAAAGGGATGAAATCAGATCAGCAATGACTAAAGCACCGCTTTTGTTAGATTATCTAAGTCCAGAAAGCAGCGAACAATTCGAAAGAGTAAAGGCTCTTCTTACAGATATTGGGATTGCATATGAGATTAAACCAACCATGGTTAGAGGATTGGATTACTACACCGGCACCACCTTTGAATTTGATCACCAGATGTTGGGGGCTCAATCAGGTATTGGTGGTGGCGGCCGATATGACGGTTTGATGAGTTCACTCGGGGGAGCAGATGTTAGTGGTATCGGATTTGGGCTAGGGGTAGATCGTATTCTGATGGCATGCCAAGCAGAAAACTCTCTGCCTGCCCTAATTAATCAAATTCAATTATTCATTGCGCCAATTACCCAAGCAGGAAAATCTTACGCATTCAAATTGCTCTCAGAACTTAGATCTTCCGGTGTTACTTGCGACATGGCTTATGGAGATCGGGCGCTAAAAGGGGCAATGAAAGCTGCGGATAAAAGTGGTGCTAAATATGGGTTAGTAATTGGGGATGATGAAATCTCCTCTGGCAAATGTGAATTGAAATTAATGAGCAGCGGTGAAGTGATTTCTAGTAGCCTTAAACTCTCAGAGTTAATAAATCGAATTGGAAACAAATAAAATGCTGCGCACTCACGATGCTGGTTCTTTAAATGCCAAAT
>SXRC01000025.1 GCA_005793655.1 Actinomycetota bacterium | reverse complement strand
TGAAACTAGGATAGGAAGCATGGCGGGAAGAATTAAGGCAGAAGATGTCACATATGTGCGCGATCACAGTGCACTTGATGATGTGGTGAGTGATTATGTGCAACTTAAAAATGCTGGCGGTGGACAGAAAAAAGGTCTTTGTCCATTTCATGATGAAAAATCTCCCTCCTTTCATGTAACACCAAGTAAAGGTTTTTTCCACTGCTTTGGCTGCCAAGCAGGTGGTGATGTAATTGCGTTTATCATGAAGTTAGAACATTTAACCTTTACTGAAACAGTGGAGCGGCTAGCTGAGCGAATTGGTTACACCTTGAAGTATGAAAGCTCTGGTGTGAGTATTGGCCCATCAATTAATCGCTCACGGTTGGTTGCTGCAAATACAGCTGCATCTATTTTTTATCAAGAGCAATTACAGCTACCAGCAGCCCAACATGGTCGAGATTTTTTAACTAAACGGGGTTTTGATCGTGATGCAGCAAAGAACTTTAATGTTGGTTACGCCCCAGATGAGTGGGATGGTTTATATAAAAACCTCAAAGGCAAAGGTTTTACCGATGAGGAGTTGAATTTGGCAGGGTTAGTCAAAGAGGGAAGTAAGGGAATGATCGATCGATATCGCAATCGATTAATCTGGCCAGTGAAAGATATCTCTGGTGATGTTGTTGGCTTTGGAGCCAGAAAATTAGCAAGTGATGAGGTTGATACTGGTCCAAAGTATTTAAATTCACCTGAAACTCCTGTTTATAAAAAGAATCAGATTTTATACGGCTTAGATATGGCTAAAAAAGAGATTGCAAAAAATCGCCAAGTTGTAATTGTGGAGGGGTATACCGATGTAATGGCGGCTCACTTATCTGGTGTTATAACTGCAGTTGCCACTTGTGGCACCGCTTTTGGTGATGAACATATAAGAATTATTAGAAGATTACTGATGGATGCCGATGCATTTCGTGGTGAGGTTATCTTCACCTTTGATGGTGATGCAGCTGGTCAAAAAGCAGCACTGCGTGCATTTGAAGATGATCAAAAGTTTGTGGCACAAACTTTTGTGGCAGTTGAACCAAATGGCATGGATCCATGTGAATTACGCCAAGCCCATGGTGATGATGCAGTTCGCAACTTAGTTGCCAGGCGAGTTCCATTATTTGAGTTTGCAATCAAATCAGTAATTGCTAATTACGATATTACTGCAGCTGAAGGAAGAGTAAATGCGCTAAACCAGGTAGCACCGTTAATTGGCAAGATTAGGGATGCATCCTTGCGTCCAGAATATGTCAGATTACTTGCTGGTTGGTTGGGTATGGAGGTTGATATTGTTTCAAAAGCGGTCAAAGTTAGCGGTAAATCTGAGCAGATACAAAGTGATAAACGAATTAATCTCACCGATCCAGTACTGATTTTAGAGCGTGAAGTATTAAAGGTTAAATTGCAGCTGCCTGAATTAGCCCACAGTTGGGTCGATTTAGAGCCGGCAGCTTTCTCCTTTGCACTCTATGCTGATCTTCGTAAATTAATTGATGGGCAAACAGAGTTTAATATTCAACAATTATTAGAAACATCTGATCGAGATGAACTGAAATCATTGATTACCGAGTTAATTGTGGAGCCAATCAGGACAGATGGTGAGGTCTCAGATCGTTACATCATTAGTATTTTTGCAAGGTTGCGTGAAGTGGCATTGAGTCGATCAATTGCAGAGATTAAATCCACCCTGCAAAGATTAAGTCCAGTTGAAAATGATGCGCAGTACCAAGAGATATTTGGGCAATTAGTTGGCATGGAGGCAGCACGGCGGGTGCAAAAAGAGTTGGCATTGGGAGAGAGTTAAACCTGATATCAGGCTAGGTTTGAGAGAGTTTAGATATTCGCTACTATTTACCTCACCAATCTTTAATTAGATTGGCGTAATCCCTGATAGCTCAATTGGCAGAGCAGCCGGCTGTTAACCGGCAGGTTCTTGGTTCGAGTCCAAGTCAGGGAGCATGGGGTTATATCGACTGCAAGTTGCACTGCCAGATCGCCCAGGTTCTCTAGGCGCGGTCGCATCCGCTATTGGTTTTGCAGGCGGGGATATTCGTGGCTTGATTGTTCTGCGCAGTGAGAATGGTCGCGGTATAGATGACATAACAATTGCAGTTCCAGGTAGTGATCCAACTGATTTAGTCAATGTTTTAACCGCTATTGGTGGGGTCGAGGTCCTATCAGTAACTCCCATTAATTAATATTTAACCGCTTTTAGTTGTTCGGCAGATTGCTCGGGCTCTAAATCCATAATAAAAGCGCCCATTGCAGATTCTGATCCAGATAAATACTTTAGTTTTCCAGGCTGGCGTCTAACTGAAACTATTTGCCAATGCAAGCGCATACTATTTCGACCAACATTTACTGGCGCTTGATACCAAGAGGCGATATAGGCCATTTCAATTCCAAATACCCCATCTAATCTACTTAAAGCCTGCTTTGCTACAGCTGCAAACTGCTCAGATTGTGATTGATCTAAATCTTGCAAGGATGGCACCGAGCGTTTTGGCACGATATGTATTTCAAATGGATATCTTGCAGCGTATGGCACATAGGCGATCCATTCGGTATTTTCACAAATTATTCGCTTCTTATCTTTAATCTCTCGAGTTATTACATCATCTAGCAATATTCTGCCAGTTTTTTTAAGGTGCGCATCTGCTGCTTGCA
This sequence comes from Actinomycetota bacterium, assembly GCA_005793655.1. Lineage (GTDB taxonomy): Bacteria > Actinomycetota > Actinomycetes > Nanopelagicales > Nanopelagicaceae > Nanopelagicus. The sequence continues at coordinate 37,969 of SXRC01000025.1, read as the reverse complement.
ACATCTTCTCAACTCGTGGTGGCACAAATGAGTAGGCATATATCTGCCCATGTGGATGAGAGATAGTTACGCCAACCTCTTCGCCTCTATTTTCAAATGGAAAAACATACTCAATATAATCTAACTTTGACAGGGCGGCATCTCGATCCTTCCAAGCCTCTAATACAGTTCTAATTTGTTTTTCACTTAATTTTGCAAAACTTGATTCATGATCTGATGTGTAACAAACCACCTCACAGGCACCAGCTGCATCTGCATTTGGGGTATCAATTCCATTTATCTGTGGCAACTTCCAATTACTACCTGGGGTGGTAAGGGCTGGTGATTTATTTCCAAAAACTACAACCTCATAATCACCATCAGGGATCTCGGTTAATTTTTCACCCTTACTGGCACACAGTGGGCAGAGATTTTTCGGTGGCAGAAAAACTCTGTGTTGCCGGTGGGATGCAACAGCTACCCATTCATTAACCAATGGATCAAGGCGTAGATGACCAATTCCAGGTTGATTTTTTTCTACCCGTTTATCTTGTGCGACTCTCTCTATTTTTGAAGAGTCATAATATGAAATAGTGCGGCCATCAGAAAGTTTGAGATCACTTCGATTTACTCTACCTGGTAATTCTTGGCTCATCATGACCTAAGCGTAGCCGAATGTGAGATCCTTTGAACTGATAAGAAATAGAGTAATCTTAGAAATATTATGCGTGAGAAAATCCTTAAGAAATTATCAGGCCATCCAGTCTCACTTGCAGTTTTAAATTTTGGGCTTTTTACCGTGCATTCAAACGGCAGAATCATAGGCATCCCTGGTTTTCTAGTCGAAACTAGTGCAGGTGAAAAAGTTTTAATTGATACAGGTTTTCCAGAAAAGTATGCAAAAGATATTCAGATGGCCTCAACTGAGGATAATCTTGGCGAGTTTGGTGAGCTTCTTGAGCTGACTTATGAAAATCAACCAGTGGCCCAGTTAGCAAAACTTGGTATATCTAAAGATGATTTAGATTATGTAGTAATTACTCATACTCATATTGACCACGTTGGAAATATTGGAAGTTTCCCCAATGTTCCAATTATCATTGGGAAAGAAGAGCGTGACCTAGAAAAACCAATTTACTGGCGGGGTAAGAAACCGTTGGAATGGCCTGAGGAAGATTATGTTTTAATTACAGAGGACACTATCTTGGGTGAGAATTTTGAAATTCTGCATGTCCCAGGCCATACCCCAGGTGAACTGTCTATCCTCCTTAAATTACCTGAGAGTGGGTCAATCCTTTTAACAAGTGATGCTATTTCTAGGGAATCTGAGATAGCAGAGGGTTGTCTGGATGCAACCAATCCTGAGCAAGCAATTAACAGTGCAAACCGAATCCTTGAATTAGCTAGGCAAAAAAATGCAATGGTAATCTACGGCCACGGGCCCCAACAATGGAAAGAATTAAAGAAGGCGCCTGATCTATATAAATAAGATTATTAATGTTACCGAACATCTCGACCTTGATTCAATATGATGACATTCCCACTTGAAACATCCCCCGCAGGAGAGATTAAAAATCCGACCCATGCTGCTATTTCATCTGGTTTCATCGCTCTACCTCTTGGCATTTGAGATATAGCCTTATCTAATACATCTTTACTTAAAACATCAAAGAGTGGAGATTCAGTCATTGCAGGGGCAATTGAATTTACGCATATGCTTTGATTGGCATAGCGCCTTGCTAAGTCCTTAGTTAATGTGTCCATCGCTGCTTTGCTGGCTCGATAATGTGGTGGATCAAATACATCAAAATTGTAGGCACCATTTGAGGATATGTTCACAATTTTTTTGATCCCTGGACGTTTCAGCATGGATTTGACCGCTTCTTGAGAGCAATAAAATGCAGATGAAAAGTTAACAGCCATCTGTAAATTAAACTCATCTGAAGGAATATTTGGAAATTCCGACATATAACAATTTCCAGCATTATTAACTAAGGCATCAACTCCACCAAATTTTGTGTTAACTGTCATAAATGCATCACTGATTGCAGCAACATCGGTCAAATCAACCTTATAGGGAAAGATACTCAATGGAAAATCATCCGTAAGCTTTTCAAGGCCACTTTCATTTATATCTAAAGCCATTATTTGGAAGTTATCCTTCACTAACCTGGCCGTGATTGCTCTTCCCATTCCGCCAGCCGCTCCAGTTATAACCACAACTTTCTTATCCATGACTGCAGTCTTGCATAGATAATTAGAATTTGCACTGATATCAATAAAATCAATTAGGTATTATTCATTTGCCGTATCCTCTATACTTTGATTTATGGATCGCTCAGTTGCAGTAAAACTTGATGAGATGGATCCCCTGAAAAAATATAAGAAACTTTTTTACATTGATGATGAGTCTGTCTGTTATTTGGATGGAAATTCATTAGGCAGATTACCCAACAAAACAGTGCTAGATCTTAATAATCTCCTGACAAATGAGTGGGGCAAGCATATTGTCGGCGGTTGGGCTGATTGGATCGATGAAGCTGAACGTGTTGGTGACTTAATTGGTCGCTCAGCTCTAGGTGCTGCTCCTGGCCAAACACTTGCAATAGATACAAACACAATTAATCTGTATCAGCTAGCTTGGGCTGCCATCAAATCAAATCCAAACCGTAAAAAAATCCTGACAGATCGCGCTAATTTTCCTAGCGATCGGTATGCGATGGAGGGTATTGCAAAGGAGCTTGGTATGGAATTGATCTATATTGAAAATGAAGATACATCTCTTTCGGAGGGTGAAATTATTACACCGGATCTATTGAGCAAATATTTAGATAGTGATGTTGCGCTTGTGACTCTTCAAATTATTCAATATCGATCTGGTGGATTAAATAATTATGCTGAAATTGAAAGCATGGTAATCAAAAATGGTGCTTTGATGCTTTGGGATTGCTCACATGCTCTTGGCTCAGTCAATTTACAGTTTGATCAGAATCAAATTGGCTTGGCGGTTGGCTGCACATATAAGTATGGCAATTCAGGACCAGGAGCCCCTGGCTGGTTATATGTTTCCTCTGAGCTTCAAAGTAAATTGGATGTGCCAATACGCGGATGGTTTGGCGTAAAAAATCAATTTGAGATGGGGCCCGTCTTTGAAAAATCTGAGAGCATTCGCGGCTTTCAAATTTCCACACCATCAATTCTGGGCTTACGCTCTGTGAAAAGTGGTTTCGAAATGATCGAGGAAGCAACAATGGATTTGATTCAAGAAAAATGTTTAAAAGGCACTGACTTTATGATTTCTTTGTTTGATGAATGGTTAATTCCTCTGGGTTTTTCCTTGACTACACCAAGAGAGAGAAATAAAAGGTGTGGTCATATCATCATCACCCATCCAGATGGGGCACAAATAGCAGTCGCCTTAAGAAAAATGAAGAAAGTTTTTCCAGATTACCGAGAGCCAAATGGCATACGATTTTCTTTTTCAGCTCTTCCAACATCTTTTACTGAAATATATGATGGCTTCTACAGACTTAAAGAGCTAGTTGAGTCGGGTGACTATAAAAAAATCTCTTTGACTTCAAGCTCAGTAACCTAAACGGAGTAAAAAAATACATCAAATTGTGCTTTGGCTTATCAAATTCCAGTGCCTTTGCTTAAATGTATTACAAAACTTTACATTCTGACATATAATTTTCGTATGGAAATTTTTGACTTACGAATTACAGTCGATAGCATCAGCGGCAGATCTGTCTGTGGTCTTAAACCTGGTGATTATTTTGAAGTTACTAATAGCGCCGAATTGCGAATACCTAACAATAAACATTTTTGCATGTATGCAATCGCCTCAGTTCTGCCCTTGTTACCAGCCAAGCAACGTAAAATGGCCGCTGATGACTGGTTGGAACAAGACTCACTAGTTGCTTGTCCAGATCCAGAGGAAAAGATGATTATGAAAATTGAGAGAATAAGAAGTGTTAATTTAAAAGCTAGTGATTTAACTTAATTATTGTTGGTGTGCATTATGTTTCTATGTTTGTCGTCGTACCTCTCCAGAAAATAAACTGGGCCCTTTGGGCCCTTTGCTCGAGCCTTAATATCTTTTATACTCTGTATTTCTTCCTCATCAAATTTTATAAGTGGTATTTGTAAATTGGAATTTAAATGTTCTATATTTCTAGCACCGATGATCACTGCCTTTACGGCAGGTTGGTTATATACATAAGCAGCTGCAACTGTACCAATATCGGTATTATGTTTTTGAGCAATAACATGTAATGCTTCAAGAAGTTTTTGAAAGACAACCCAACCACCAAACTCCTCAATGATTAATCTGTACTTCATGTTTGATCTTGTCTCAAATGTAGTTGGATCTGAAGCTCCAAGATATTTTTCTGAGAAGAATCCACCAGCGACAGTGCCGTAGCAAAGGATACTAATTTCATTTTCCAGGCAGAAATCTGCCATATCGGTTTCAGCCCTGCCGTCGATTATTGAATATTGGAGCTGAATGGTTGCAGGTTTTAGTCCAGCGTCTACCATTTCACTTAATCGTTCTACATCAAAATTAGTAACACCAATATGCCGAATTTTTCCATCACTTTTTAAGTTAAATAACTCTTCCAAAGCATGAAGATAATGTTTTGCCTCGTATTTCCACCAGTGAAATTGCACTAAATCAATACACTCAACTCCTAACCTATCGAGAGATCGATTTACAATATTTTTTACATCATGGTGATCAAAATGATCTAATTTAGATTCATTTGGCACATATTTTGTGTGAAGTTGTAATTTATCTCTAGCCTTCGATCCATATTTATCGGTGAGGCGGATCAAGACTTTACCTATTAGATCCTCCACCCCGGTATAAATGTCGCCAAAATCAAGAGTAGAGATACCAGATTCTACAAATTCTGCTGTATCTAAAAGTGCTTGTTCGTTTGTGATTTCTTTATTTAATGAGTGCCCTGAACTTAACTGCCACCCACCTTTGATTACTGGGGAGATTTCATAATTGTCTGCAATATGTACCTTTTTCACTGCTGAATTTGAGCTTCTGCTTCAATTTCAACAAGATATTCATCGCCTATCAAGTCAGCAAAAAAAGTTGTGTTTGCAGGTTTTATGTTGGCAAATCTTTCGCCATGGGCTAACAGTGCACCCTTCCAACCCTTACCCTTTCTAACAAATACTCGAGTGCGCACGACATCTGATAATTTAGCACCGAGAGATTCCAGTGAAGACTCAATTTTGTCAATTATAAAATGCGTCTGTGCAATTGGATCATTTTTACCAATAACAAGCTCTCCATGGGTTGCGGTAGTCCCTGAGATCAAAACTCTATTACCAACTTGCACTGCGCGGGAGTATCCAGCTAGGCCCTCCCATAGAGTTCCCGAGTTTATTTGACGAGTACCCATATTTTTCACAGGTTGATAAACAGGAGGAAAGTTATCCAGATGGTGACTTAAATCCCCTGAGGCGGTCAAATAAGGAGTCTTTCGGTACTCATCACCACAGTCACCAGTAATGGGATCAAGTAGATCAGTTGCTTCTTGAATTTTCTTTATTTGTTTCTCCTTTAAATCAAAAGTAAATAATGAGGAGGCGTCCTTAAGATGCATATTTTCACCTAATCTCGCACCAATAATCACTGCACCAACAGCTTTTTGAGTAAGTTGAAATTTACTGGCCAGGGTTGCTATTGAGCGATTTGTTTCTTGACTTATTTTATTTAGAACCTCCAGTAAATTCTGAAATTTTTCCCATCCACCAGCCGCATCGATAAACCTTTTATACTTCATTAATGACCAGTTGGATAAGCCATCTTGTTCAGGCTCTGATTTACCCAGCCATTTTTGCGAAATAAAGCCACCACATAGTGTTCCATAAGCCAAAATGGAAATTGAATTATTTGAACAGTAATCAGCCATTTGACCAGCCCCTCTTCTATCGACTAAGGAAAAAGAGATTTGGTTTGAAACAATATCAATTCCAGTTGATTTTGCAATTCTTAAATGAGCGGTATCAAAATTAGTAGTACCAAGTGCACCTATAAGGCCCTCCTCTTTTAGTTCCTGAAGATAAATTAAAGCATCGAGCCAAAAAGGATTGGCAAAACTCCAAGCGTGATACTGAAGCAAATCTACTTTTTTACTTTTTAAACGTTCCAATCGATTTTCAACTGCGCTTCGCACCTGCGCTCGGGAGACTGGGCCTGGTTGGGGGACCCATTTGGTAAGTAATCTGGCTTTCTTACCTAATGCCTCAAATTTCTTAAACGTCCCTGCAATTATCTCGGCTGATCCATAATGATCTGCCATATCAAATGTATGGAGTCCAGCATCAACATATGGGGACATTAATTTTGCTGTTTTTACCGGATCAAGAGTATTTCCATTTTTTTCCATATCAGCAATTTGCCAAAGGCCCGTGATGACCCTGGAAATTAATAGATTTTTAGAAAGTTTGTGCGATTCGACAACATTTTTTGTCATAAATGCTATTTTTTTAGGAGTGATTTTGTTTTATAGAATCCATCAATTATTTTTTTTACATCTTCACGGTTATTGTAGAAATGAGGGGAGATTCTCACATTGCCGTCGCGACAAGAAGTAATGATTCCGATCTCCTCTAACGCTGCCACATGGGCATTTTCATCAGTAGATGCCACAGCTAGGAGTGAGCCATGAAATTTCGAGTCGATCGGAGTTACCACCTTGCCACCGATTTCAGTAATTCCAGCTCTTATCTCCGAGTGGATTTCAGCCACATATTTTTCAATATTTAAGATTCCAACTTCAAGGATTAATTCCAAGCCCGCAGTTGCTGGATAAAGAGGAGCAATATTAGGGGTGCCATTCTCAAATCTTCGGGCATGGGCTGCCGGCTGGTAGGCATCAATTTTCATTGCGAATATGTCTTGGGCTGCAAACCAACCCGTGACGGTTGGAATTAATGCGCTAGTTGTGCTCCCTCTGGCATACATAAAGCCAACTCCGGGAACAGCAAGCATATATTTCTGTAAACCGCCCACAATTATGTCAGCCTTAATCTCATTTACATTAAGAGATAATGATCCAATTGATTGGTAGGCATCTAAAATAACTAACGCACCTATTTTATGAGCAGCTTCAATTATCGGTTGTATATCTGTACGAACACCATTTCTATAGCAAACATGGGCTATTGCAACTAGCAGGGTCTTTTCATCGATGGCATCAATAAGCGATTTTGTATCTACAGTTAAGTCAGCGTTGTTGGGAATATGAATTACTTTTGCGCCACGAGATTCTTGTGCATGCCATATTTGACCCATTGTTGGAAACTCATTATTGGTGGTAATTATTTTATTTCGCTTACCCTTAAAATTAAGTGAGGTAGCCAGCGCATTTATCCCAGCCGAGGCAGAGGTTGTGATAGCTATTTCCTCTGGTTTAGCTGACAAAAATTGCGCCATCAATTTACGGACAATTTCTTGCTGAGTCACCCAATCATTCCAAGCTGAACCTTTTTCTTCCAGCGTTGAGATGTAGGTTGTGAAGGATTGCTTTACTGAGTTGGCCAGCGCGCCATGGGAACAAGAGTTCACATAGGTTAGTTTTTCAAACAGTGGAAACTCTGATCGATACTTTGATGCTAAATCAATGGTGGTCAAGATACCTTCCTTCGCTGGCTGATATTAATCTGATTCGGAGTAGCCCGGAGCCGGTTTGCCATCTGGGTAATAAGCAGCAGCTGGTGAGCCCTCAGGTCGAAATACGCCAAGTAACCAGAGATTTTCTTGGGCAGTATTTGAAAGGGCGTGAAGCAATCTTGGCACCACTGCAAAAGCCGATCCAGCAGCGAGTAATTGACTTTGATCACCTGATTTAAACTCACCATTGCCGCGCAGAATATAACAAATCTCATCATAGAGGTGATAGTGGGAAGGTGCTCCAGAGGGTGGAATGAAACCAACAAACATTGTTGCATCAGATGAACCATTACTTGCATCAAAAATTACCTCAAACTGTCGATCAGAGGTTGCATCTGCTTTCACATTTCTGCCCTGCACTACAGATCGAGTGAAATTTGCGGCAGCCCGAGTTTGCTTTCGGCCATAAGGCCCAGAGGAGTCAGGGATGCGCACCTCTAAGGCGATTAAATTATCTGCAAAGGTCCAAATGAATGTTTCACCACTTCGTATTTGAATGGCATGTCCTGCCTCTACTTTAAGAGAGACATTTGCGTTATCCCCAGCTCGCCCCATAACTTCTAAATTGGCACTTCCAGAGCGCACAAATATCAGTGTGGTGTTCTGATCGGAGCCTTTAGGTGAAGAGTTACCGGTCAGGTGTATTTCAGTTGCCGTCATAGCTTCTGCGTACGGATGAGAGTTTATGAGATTAAAGCACTGGCCTTGCCCGCGCATTACGATATCTTCTGGCAGTAAGGTAGTGGCAGTAAATACTTCGCCTGGTTTCATGTCATGAAAGGTATCGCAAAAATGAAATTTCTTAAACATGCAAGTGCAATCTGGAGCGGATCAGTCCCAACAGGCACTGGGTCCATGAAATTAGGAAAGAATGGTGAATCATTACCATTTTCCCTGAAATCTCGCATTGAAGAAGTAACTATGACAAACCCTGAGGAGTTAATTGGCGCAGCTCATGCTGGCTGTTTTTCAATGGCGTTATCAGATTTGATTGAAGGGGCAGGTAGTGCACCCGGAGTCGTTGAGACGAGTGCCAAAGTTACTCTCGAACAAAGATCAGATGGGTTTTGGATCAGCGAAATTCACCTGACAGTTCGTGGTTCCAAGCAAGAGATGACAAATGATGAGTTTAAAATCTTGGCGGAGAAAGCAAAGCTAACCTGTCCGGTTTCAAAACTGTACTCAAGTGCAATAATTACTCTTGATGCGGCGTTGAGTTAAATTCAGCGTATTTATACCAAGTTCAGGCTGAGGAAATGATGGCTACATCCCATCGTATGACATCTTTTTTTCCAGTAATAATAATCTGGTGATAAGGTAAAGCAGTGAGTCAAAATACGCCGGGTTCCAGATTCACCAAGGCAGTTAAAGAGGAGTCACCGCTACAAATTATTGGCACGATTAATGCAAATCATGCACTTTTGGCAAAACGGGCTGGGTATAAGGCAATTTATTTGTCAGGTGGTGGAGTGGCTGCCGGATCACTTGGTATTCCAGATCTAGGCATAACTACCTTAGAGGATGTCTTAATCGATGCCAGACGGATTACTGATGTTTGTGATGTGCCATTGTTGGTTGATATTGATACTGGCTTTGGTTCTTCTGCATTTAATATTGCGCGAACCATTAAAGCTCTTGAGAAAGCTGGTGTGGCTGCGGTGCATATTGAAGATCAAGTTAGCGCTAAAAGATGTGGTCACCGACCAAATAAAGAAATAGTAAGTAAGTCCGAGATGGTTGATCGGATAAAAGCAGCTGTCGATGCACGCACCGACTCTTCATTTGTCATAATGGCTAGGACTGATTCCTTTGACAAGGAAGGGTTAGATGGTGTTTTAGATCGGGCACATGCATATATAGAGGCTGGCGCAGATGCGATATTTCCCGAGGCGGTGCAGACACTTGCAATTTATGAGGAAATTACAAAAGATATCAAAGTGCCGGTGCTGGCAAATATTACCGAATTTGGCAAAACCCCTCTTTTTAAAACATCTGAGTTAGCTTCGGTCGGGGTAAAAATGGTTTTGTATCCACTTTCAGCTTTTCGTGCCATGAATAAAGCAGCCGAAAATGTTTATGAGGTTATCCGAAAAGAGGGATCACAACAATCTGTAATCAATTCCATGCAAACCCGAGAAGAGTTGTATGAGCGCATAGATTATTTCAGATATGAAAAAGAATTAGATCAACTTTTAGGTAAACAGAAATCAAATGACGATGAGTGATTCACCAAAAACAGAATTTAAGCCAAAGAAATCAGTTGCATTATCGGGAGTTGTAGCTGGTTCAACTTCGCTATGTTCAGTTGGAAAAAGTGGAAATGACCTTCATTATCGAGGGTATGACATTTATGACCTAGCTTCAAAGTGCGAATTTGAAGAGGTTGCTTATTTGCTTATTCATGAAAAGCTACCAAACAAAGATGAACTGCGCACTTATAAAGCTAAACTGAAATCCTTACGTGGGCTGACAACTACCGTGCGCAAAGTTTTAGAAGCGCTACCTAAAACTGCTCACCCGATGGATGTTCTTCGCACTGGCGTCTCGGCATTTGGCTGTGAATCACCAGAATCATTGGTTCACTCACCGCAAGAGGCACGTGAAATAGCGGATCAATTAGTGGCAAGCTCTGGCTCAATGTTGCTCTATTGGTATCACTTTGCAAATACTGGCAAGCAAATCAATGTCGAGACCGATGATGATTCAGTTGGAGGACACTTTTTGCATATGCTGCACGGTGTTGCACCCAGTCATGAATGGGTAAAGGCGATGCATGTTTCATTGATTCTTTATGCAGAGCATGAATTTAATGCTTCAACCTTTACTGGAAGAGTTATTGCTGGCACAGGTTCAGATATATTCGCCTCAATTGCAGGGGCAATCGGTGCCTTGCGTGGACCAAAGCATGGTGGTGCGAACGAAGCTGCCTTAGAAGCTCAAGAGCGCTACCAAACCGTGGATGAAGCTCAGGAAGATATTCAAAATAGGATTGCAAATAAAGAGGTGGTAATTGGGTTTGGGCACCCGGTCTATACGATTTCAGATCCTCGAAATAAGGTGATCAAATCAGTTGCGCACGATTTGAGTCAAGAAGCAAATGATATGCACCTCTATAACATTGCAGAACGGATTGAATCAGTTATGTGGGAAAGTAAGAAGATGTTTCCTAATCTGGATTGGTTTTCTGCTGTAGCTTATAAAATAATGGGTATTCCAACTGCTTTCTTCACACCAATATTTGTTATTGCAAGAACAACGGGTTGGTCAGCACATGTCATTGAGCAACGAATAAATAATAAAATTATTCGACCAAGTGCTGAGTACACTGGGCCTGAAGATTTAGAGTTCATCCCAATCGAGAGAAGATAGGTCAAGAGTGTCTTCAAATATTGCTCGAGAAGTTATGGAATATGACCAAGAAATTATTGATATTGTTGATTATGTAAAAAAGTTTGAGATTAAATCAGATACTGCTTATCAAACAGCATGGAATTGTTTGCTCGATACTCTAGGTTGCGGTCTTGAAGCACTTGAATACAAAGAGTGTAGAAAACTTCTTGGTCCGCTAGTGCCTGGTGCTGTTATGACTAATGGAGTAAGGGTCCCAGGAACTAATTATGAATTAGATCCAGTTCAGGGTGCTTTTAATATCGGAGCGATGATTCGCTGGTTAGATTTTAATGACACCTGGTTAGCTGCTGAATGGGGGCACCCTTCAGATAATCTGGGGGGAATTTTGGCGGTAGCCGATTGGCTATCGAGAACGGCAGTTGCAAACGGCCGTCCACCTTTAAAAATGTTAGATGTTCTGACTGCAATGATAAAAGCTCATGAGATTCAAGGGTGTCTAGCACTTGAAAACTCTTTCAATAAAGTCGGCCTAGATCATGTTGTGCTGGTAAAGATTGCATCTGCTGCAGTTGTAGCAAAGATGCTTGGCTTAACCCGGGAGCAAATTTTAAGCACAGTTTCTCATGCGTGGGTGGATGGTCAATCTCTGCGCACTTATCGGCATTTTCCTAATGCTGGGTCACGAAAATCATGGGCTGCCGGTGATGCTACATCTCGCGCAGTTCGATTGGCATTAATCGCCCAGACTGGTGAAATGGGTTATCCAACGGTTTTATCAGCAAAAGGGTGGGGTTTTTACGACTCACTTTTCCAAAAAAATAAATTTAAATTTCAACGCCCTTATGGATCATATGTAATGGAAAATATTCTTTTTAAAATTTCATTCCCAGCTGAATTTCACTCTCAAACTGCAGTCGAAGCTGCAATGACGATTCATAAACAAATGAAGAGCAGTGGTAAAAAGTTTTCTGAAATTAAAAAAATTAAGATTCGAACACATGAGGCTTGCATTCGAATTATTGACAAAAAAGGTCCACTTAGAAATCCTGCTGATCGCGACCATTGCATTCAATACATGGTTGCAGTTCCGATTATTTTTGGACATTTAACAGCACGAGATTACGAGGAGGATTTCGCATCAAATATAGAAATTGACCAACTGCGAGAGAAAATTATCTGCATTGAAGATCCCACCTTCACAGCTGATTATCATGATCCAAACAAACGCTCGATTGCAAATGCAGTCACTGTTGAATTCAGTGATGGCACTTCATTAGATGAGATAGTCGTGGAGTATCCGGTTGGTCATGCACGCAGAAGAGTTGAAGGGATACCACTTTTAGTTGAAAAATTTAAAGTGAATCTGGCTCGTGTGTTTGATAAATCACAACAAGAGAGAATTTTAGAATTTTCAATGGATTATAAAAAGTTAAGTGAAACTTCAGTCAATGATTACCTAGACTTGTATGTGAAGGCGAATTATCAGTCAAATGTCTGACCAGCGTCATAAGGATTGTAGAAATCTAGTTACTATGGTTATAGAGGGAGGCAATCATGGCTGGAGCTAAGGTTGAGTTATTAAGGTACTTAGAGTGGGCTGAAACTGATGCCGCCGGTCATCAACATTATACAAGTGCGTTTAGATGGGTTGAAGAGTGTGAGGCAGCACTTTACCGAAGCGTTGGTTTACCTTCAACATTGTTTGGTCAAATTCCCCGTGTCAAAGTCCAAATGGAATATATGCGAAGAATATTTTTTGGTGAACAAATTAAAACTAATCTTGAAGTGGTAAGAATTGGGAACTCTTCAGCTGAGTTTTCATTTACAGCCTCAGTAAATGGTGAGATGGCAGCTGTTGGAAACTACATTATTGTTTATTCACCAAGTAAAGCAGATGGTGCCAAAAGATGGCCAGATGATTGGCGTGCAAAGTTATTTACTAAGTAATTTTGAAACCATTAAGCCACTTCCACCACCAACACCACCTCCTGGCCATGTACCAGAACCACAAATATAAAGATTTTTAATTGGGGATTTGTGTCCAGTCCAACCTGGGATTGGTCGTAAAAAAAAGAATTGCGCTGGGTGGTGACTTCCGCCGAGTGAATCACCCTTAATAAGGTTGCTGTTATATCGTTCAAGGTCACTTGGAGTTAAGACTTTTCTTGCCAAGATTAACTCTTTAAATCCTGGTGCATAAACTTCAATATTATTGAGTATACGATCTGCGTATTCTTCTCCAACTTCATCCCAGTTTGTACCAGTAATTTCTTCAGATTCATCTGCAGTGATTTCAAGAGGCAAAACCCTTACCTGAATCCAAAGGATATGTTTGCCCGTTGGCGCCCTGGAGGGATCACTGACTGTAGGTTGACCGATCACTAAGGTTGGGTGTTTTGGCAATTTCCCTGCAGCAGCAACGGCATATGTCATGGCCATATCGTCAAGGTATGGCCCAATATGAACATAATTAAAATCACGTGCCTCAGTAGCACGCCAATTGGGTAATTCACTAAGAGCCAAGTGAATCATCATGGTTCCAAGGCCCGGACGAAAATTCTTTATTTTAGAAATTTTTGGCAATGTTTTTTCAGCTGACGGAAGGAGATTTGGAATCAATGATGGGTTTAGATTAGCAATTACTGCTTTTGCATCAAATATTCTTCCATCTGCAGTTTTTACACCTACTGCCTTCCCGTTCTTCAACTCTATTTCAGTAACTTCAGAGTTTGCAATTACCTCTCCACCATTTTCACGAATTACTGCAACTAGGGCGTTTATGAGTGTGTCGGCCCCACCTTTACCAAGAACCATGCCGAACTCTTGTCCACCAATTGACTCAAGGAATGAAAATAGTGCCCCGCCTGAGATATCTGGGCCATAATCAAGATGCATTCCCCATGTTGCAGCCAGCGCCTTAGTCTCTGGATGAACAAAATATTCATCGGTAAATGCTCTGCTTGACTGAAGGAGTAATCGAATTAATTCAAAGAACTCAGCTGTGCCAAGTGCTCGCCAGATTTTAAATAATAATCGCACCGCAGCCAATGAAGGCAACTCGGTACCTAATATTGGGAATAGGTGAGGAGACAATCTGACTAATTTCTCAGTCAGCAGTTTCCAAGATTCAACATCTGCGGGAACAATTTTTTTGAGTGACTCAATATTTACTTGTCTATCCATTGTAATTCCAATTATTTTGCCATCAGGAAAAATTGAGCAATATGGCTTTGCTGATGGCACAAAATCAAGTCCATTTCGAATTAGATCATCCTTCAGCAGCGCCATGACTCCACCACCTGCAAATAAACTTAAGTTTGTCGCAAAAAGATCATGTTTATATTTAGGTAAGGTTATTTCTTCAGTGCGCACCGCACCACCAAACTTGTCTGAGCTTTCTAAAACAACGATTGATTTGCCCCGTTTGGCAAGAAGTGCGGCGGCACTTAAACCATTAATTCCAGATCCAATAATCACAACTTTTTGCACGACATACCTTCTCACATGAGTTGACTATTACACAAGAGTAAGAATAGGTTTGCAGCATGGATCAAGAAAAGCAATACGATGCAATAATTATTGGAAGTGGAATAAACGCTTTGGTAGCTGGGGCAGTAATGAGTATTGCTGGCTGGCAGGTTTTAATATGTGAGCGAAATGATAAACCTGGTGGAGCTATTCGAACTGAGCAGGCCACATTGCCAGGTTTTACTCATGAGATGTTGTCGAGCTGGCATCCACTTTTTGTTGGCGGTCCAGCATATGCATTTTTGAAAGATGAGTTAGATAAACGTGGGTTGGTTTATAAAAATACCGAGGCACCTACTGGTGTAATCTGTGATGATGGAAGTGCTATTTTATTCACAGATTCTGAAAAAACTTCTGGCGAATTTGCTCGACTATCAGATAAGGCCTCTTGGGAAAATATGATGGGGGAGTTCACTCCCAAATTGGATTTGGCCTTTGGATTACTTGGCGCAGATTTATGGCACGCATCTTCGTTGAAGTTAGCCAGAGTTGCCCGCAAACGTTTTGGCACAAGAGGCTTGATTGCAACTGGCGCAGAACTCTTAGAGCCAGCTCAGCCATGGCTGGATCGACAATTTAAATCACCTGTCAGCAAAGCGTTGCTTGCGCCATGGGCTCTGCATAATGGCATGGGACCTGATGATGCCGGAAGTGCATTTATAACAAAAGTAATCTCTGCGGCAATTGCATTTGGTGGCATGCCAGTACCGATTGGTGGTGGAGTCGTACTTGTTGATGCCTTAATTTCAATAATCAAAGATAATGCAGGAGATCTATTAACTAATGCTGATGTTGTTAAGATTTTAATAGATAAGAAGAAGGCATCAGGTGTTGAGTTAGCAGACGGAAGAACTTTTATGTCTCAAAAAGCGGTTCTAGCATCAACTACTCCGCAAGTTTTATACCAAAAATTATTAGAGAATAATCTGGTTCCAGCAGAGATCAAATCAGCTGCAAATAATTTTAGATATGGCCGGGCGGCGGTTCAAATACACTTAGCCCTTTCCGAGCCACCGATCTGGAAAAATGATCCAAGAATGAAAGATGTCGCAGTGGTTCACGTTTTAGATGGTGTGGGCTCACTCTCTGAATCTGTGAATGCAGCAAATCGGGGTTATCTACCTGCCCGGCCCACAATTGTGGTTGGACAACCATGTGTTGTTGATCCAAGTAGAGCACCAGAAGGAAAATCAATTATTTGGATCCAACTACAAGAAAATCCACAGGTGATCAAAGGTGATTTAGCAAATGAAATTTCAAAAGGTGATGGCAGCTGGAGCCAAGAGGTCTTAAACTCCTATGCAGATCGTATTCTTGATCAACTCGGTGATCAGATTACAAATCTAAAATCGGCCACACTAGCAAAAATTGTGCTGGGCCCACGAGAGATTGAAGCGATGAATATCAATTTGGTTGGCGGTGATCCATATTCAGGTGATTGTCGAATTGATCAATTTGCTCCTTGGCGACCACTGACAACTGCAACAGGGCATCGAACCCCAGTCAAAAAACTCTGGCATATTGGCGCATCTACCCATCCAGGGCCAGGACTTGGCGGTGGCTCAGGATTTATTGTCGCTCAAAAACTTACAAAAAAAAGTTTATTGCGTAAAATTTTACAAAAATAAAAACCCCACCAAAATCTTGGTGGGATTTTTAGATATTTTATTACTTTGAAATCAAAGCTAACACTCTAGTTGGTGATCCTGACCCACCGACAATTTTCAGTGGAGCTGCAAGTACAATGGCTCCTGTTGTTGGAAGTTTGTCCAAGTTTCGAAGTTGAGTTAAGCCATACTTATTGTTGCCAAGTAGGTAATTGTGACAAGGAAATGGCACATCCATGCCAAATGCGCCACCGGCATCGATACCAACAGTTTCAACTCCTAATCCTAGGATGTCTCGTTTAGTTGCTAGGAATTCTGCAGTTGCTGGTGGTAGTCCAGGCGTATGTGGTCCTTTGTCATCTGCATTTGCGAATGCCTTTGGATCATCACCAAATTTTGACCAGCCAGTTCGAAAGAGAACCCATGCCCCAGTTGGAATACGGCCATTGGCTTTTTCCCACGACTCAATGTGTGAAACCTCCAGCAAAAAATCTGGATTTGCTGCTGACTCTTTGACAAAATCTAGAACTACTGCAGGCCCAATTAGGCGCTTTGGTGGAATTGATGCAACATCATCGCCATCTTTGCCAGTTACCCAATGATTAGGTGCATCTAGATGGGTGCCTGTGTGCTCACCTGTATGAAAGTTATTCCAGTACCAAGCTGGACCTCGATCGTCATACTTGGAAATCTCCTCTAATTTAAAAGTAGCAGTCTGACCAAAAGGTTCAGGCAGTACTAAAATTGGGGTGTTTGAATGCAATGGCGCCGTTAAATCTAGGACTTGCACATCTCCTGATGCCAGTCCTGCTGCTAATTTTTCTAATCCAGCCATATCTACTCCTCTAGTAGGGTTTTTAAACGACCAAGTCGAGCTAGTACAAAACTAGATACTAGTACTGAGAACAGCAAATTTCCATGCCTTCAGCCAAAAACTAAGCACTGCCTGTGTTGCTGAAAGCACAACCGACTATGGCAGAATATCCCTAGACATGCATTCGCACTCATGCGAGGATTCAGAAATGGCCACTTGGGCTGGCCTATTTTAGGTATTTGGGGGACACATGGCTGAGCGCTCATTTGCAACAGAGGTAGGAAAGTTGCGTGCCTCAGCTGGTGAAGAGTTTAATGGCGAAGGCATTCTTGCTGTTACCAAAGCACTTCTTCAATCTGGCGTTGCTTATGTGGGTGGCTACCAAGGCGCACCTATTTCACATTTAATGGATGTACTAGGTGATGCAAAAGAAATCTTAGATGAGCTGGGAGTTCATTTCGAAAATAGCGCTTCAGAGGCGACCGCTGCTGCATCGTTGGCAGCATCTGTTCATTACCCATTAAGGGGTGCGGTAACCTTTAAATCCACTGTTGGTACAAATGTGGCTTCAGATGCATTAGCAAATTTGGCATCAGGTGGTGTAACTGGTGGGGCGTTAATTATTGTTGGTGAGGATTACGGCGAAGGCTCATCGATTATGCAGGAGCGCTCTCATGCGTTTGCAATGAAATCTCAGATTTGGTTACTAGATCCGCGGCCAAACTTAACTGCAATTGTTGACTCAGTAGATATTGGGTTTAGGCTTTCGGAGGCAAGTAATTCACCAGTCATGTTGCAACTTCGCTTGCGCTCATGTCACCTACACGGCCGCTTTATTGCGAAAGACAATATCAAACCTTCCTTTACTTTACGTCACGCAATGGAGAATCCAGTTCGTGATACCAACAGAATTGTGTTACCACCAGCAAGTTTCTTACATGAGCAAGAAAAAATCACTAAACGCTGGCCTGCTGCGGTTGAGTTTATTAAAGATAACAAAATTAATGAGTTATTTGCTGACGGAGCAGAGGATTTTGGAATAGTGATGCAAGGTGGGGTTTACAACACAGTGATTCGGGCGCTACAACTGCTTGGTCTTTCTGATGTTTATGGAAATAGTAAAATTCCGCTTTACATTCTCAATGTGACCTACCCAATTGTTGATGATGAGGTTGTTGCCTTTGCCAGCAGCAAGCGGGGAATCCTGCTCGTTGAGGAGGGACAACCTGACTATATTGAGCAAAATATAAATGCAATTTTGCGCCGAGCTGGCGTTGATACCGCTTTGCATGGAAAAGATTTGTTACCAGTAGCTGGTGAGTACACACCTGCTGCAGTCATTAAGGGGATTTTAGAGTTTGTTAGAAAATTTGGTCCACAATTATTAAATGAAAGTAATTTACCGGCAATCGTCACCCCAATGGGTGATAAGCCGAACTCAATAAAGTCGAATCCACCAACTGAACAGATTCATGGACGGCCACCATCATTTTGTACGGGTTGTCCAGAGCGACCAATTTTTACGGCGCTAAAGCTGGCAGAGCGAGAGACTGGCAAGCATCATATTTCTGCAGATATTGGCTGCCATCTTTTTTCAATCTTGCCACCGTTTAATATTGGCGCAACCACCATGGGGTATGGCTTAGGCGCAGCGGGTGCGGCAGCACTTCATGACCCCACAAGTGAAAAGCGAACCATTAGTTTTATGGGTGATGGTGGTTTTTGGCATAATGGATTAACTAGCGGAATTGGTAACGCAGTATTTAATAAAAACGATGGTTTGTTAGTAGTCGTTGATAACGCCTACAGCGCGGCCACTGGCGGACAAGACATACTCTCATCTTCAGCCTCAAGTGAGATTCGCTCGACCAAACATCCCATCGAAAGAGCTGTGCGAGGTGTTGGAGTTGAATGGGCAAAAACTGTCTCAAACACATTTAAAGTAAATGAGATGAAAAAATTATTTAAAGATGCATTAACCACCAAAGAGCAAGGTCCTAAGGTAATTGTTGCGCAAAGTGAGTGTACTTTAAATAAAACTAGACGTGAACGGCCGATCACGGCAAAAAAGATTAAAGAGGGTAAGCGAGTTGTCCGAGAGAGATTTGGCATCGATCCAGATACTTGCACTGGAGATCACTCATGCATTCGAATTAATGGTTGTCCATCCCTGACTATTGCTGCCAACCCAGACTTGATGCGCAAAGATCCAGTTGCAACAATTCTCAACACATGCGTAGGTTGTGGCCTGTGTGGTGAGGCTGCACATGCGGCTGTTTTGTGTCCCTCTTTTTATAAAACTTCCGCCATAAGTAATCCCTCAATTTGGGATCGCAGTAAATCAAAAGCCAGGAATCTTATTATCGGCTCACTTCAGCGGGGACTTGATAGACGGTTAGTTGGAATTGAAGCCTAATTTAAAGTCACCACAAAATCGTCCAATCACATTGGCACTTCTTGCCATGGGCGGTGAAGGCGGCGGTGTTTTGGCTGATTGGGCAATTGATATGGCAGAGCAAAATGGTTATTTCGCTCAAACAACTTCGGTACCAGGTGTAGCGCAACGAACCGGAACAACTGTGTATTACCTTGAGTTTTATCCAGATGATGGCCAAGGTAAACTAGGTGTTCATGAACCAATTTTAAGCACCATGGCAACACCGGGTGAAGTAGATATTGTCGTAGCCTCAGAATTAATGGAGGCAGGTAGAGCAATTAGTAGAGGTTTTGTAACTGCCGATGTAACGACTTTGATTGCATCAACTAATCGTGTTTTTTCGATGACTGAGCGAACAGCATCAGGTGATGGGCGAGTTGACTCAGAGGCAATTTTAAAGTCGGCTAAGGAATCAGCCAAAAATTTAATTGCTGCAGATTTTGCACAGGTCGCAGAAGATACCTCAAGTGTAATTTCAGCTGCACTTTTCGGTGCAATCGCTGGCAGTGGCACATTACCCTTTGAACGTCAGCACTTTATTGAGGCAATTGAACGAGGAGGCGTTGGAGTTAAAACTTCAGTTGCTGCTTTTGATAAAAGTTTTGAGATTGCTGAAACGATTGTTAAAAATCAAGGCAGGGCAAAAACCTCAGGTATACCAATTGAGATTAGCGCTCGTCCTATTACTCCAGGTGAGATTTCCCCAGCAGATCAACTAAAAATAATTGCTGATCCATCCTCTGCAGTGGGAAGTAAACTCAAAGAATTAGCGGACGAAATAAAACGTGATTTTCCTGAGTCAGTTCGAGTAATGGCTGTAAATGGAATAAAAAGAACGGCGGATTATCAGAGTATTAAATATGCCCGCCAGTACTTAACCCGAGTACATGATTTGATTCAATTAGAGAGTGATCATGGAAATGGGACTGCTCGCTTACTTAATGAAACTGCTAGATATACCGCACTGTGGATGACATATGAGGACACAATCAGGGTTGCAGATTTAAAAACACGGGGCAGTAGATTCAATCGAGTGAGTAAAGAGGCTCGGATAAATGATGAACAAATTATGGAGGTGCGGGAGTATTTACATCCTATGTCAGAGGAGATTGCAGATACGCTGCCTACTCCTATCGGCAAATGGATCTTGCGAACAAAACCTGTTACAAAAATTATTGAAAAAATTACCCAAAATGGCATGATTCTGAATACTGCCTCTATCGGTGGATACCTACTTCTTTACACATTATCTCGGCTCAAACCAATCCGCCCTCGCTCATTACGTTTTAACTTAGAACAAGAGCGCATTGAAATTTGGCTGGGCAGAATAAAAAAATTCACACCAATGAATTATGACTTAGCTTGCGAAGTAGCCGAGTGTGCAAATGTAATCAAAGGATATGGTGATACCCATCGAAATGGCTGGCGTAATTTCACATCAATTATGGATGAGGCAGATAAGGTTGCAAATAATGCCAATGCAGCGTTAAGAATTAAAGAACTTCGGATCGCTGCTCTTGCTGATGAGGATGGAAGTAAGCTGCGCGAGCTGCTTGTTGTTTAAAGCGTATTAAAGTTCTGCGTAATCTGCTCAAAGGTCATAGAGTTTTTTGCCACCGCCGCCTGTTGCTTTTCTTTCTCTAAATTACGTTCTAGTTGGATTTTTGCTGCTACATATTGTTTTGGCCAAGGCATGTTTGTGTAGCCACTCTTGGCAGCTTCATTTAAAATCCAGGCTGGATTTGCAAGGTGTGGCCGTGCTACTGCACATAGATCAGCTCGCCCAGCAGCAATAATTGTATTGGCGCTATCAGCATCAAATATTGCACCTACTGCAATTGTGGCAATACCGACCTGATTCTTTATCCGATCTGCGAACGGAGTTTGAAATGTACGACCAAAGATAGGTTTTTCTTTCTTGCTAACTTGACCTGATGAGCAATCGATTATGTCAGCCCCAGCATTTTTAAATGCCCGGGCAATTTCAACAGCATCATCCGGAGTAGTTCCACCAACTGTCCAGTCATGAGCCGAGATTCTTACACTTATTGGTTTACCTGCCGGCCAAACTGCACGAATAGCTTTGAATACTTCAATTGGGTATTTGATCCTATTTTCTAATGAACCGCCGTACTCATCTGTGCGCAAATTTGTTAAAGGTGAGATGAATGAAGAGAGTAGATAGCCGTGTGCGGCATGTAACTCTAGCCAATCAAAACCTGCTTCTTCAGCTGCTTTAGTGGCGGCAATGAAATCTGATTTAACTCTATCCATATCTTCACGTGTCATTTCACGAGCAGTTTGTGAGACACCTTCAAGATATTGTGTTGCTGAGGCGGAGATGATCGGCCAATTTCCTTTTTTCAGCGGCTGATCTATACCTTCCCAAGCCAGACGAGTCGAAGACTTTCCACCAGCATGACCAATTTGAATTCCAATTTTCGCCTGAGTACTAGTGTGGACAAAATCAACAATTCGCTTCCATCCATTTAATTGCTCTGGCGTATAAATCCCAGGACATCCTGGGGTAATTCGAGCATCTGCTGAGGTGCAAGTCATTTCAGTCATCACTAGCGCCGCGCCACCCATTGCCCGCGCACCAAGATGAACGAGGTGGTAATCAGATGGCAGACCATCAACAGCTGAATATTGCGCCATCGGTGAGACCACAATTCTATTTTGTAAGACTAGATCACGAACTTTATATGGGGTAAACATCGGTGGAATCTGAGCTCCCGATTTTGGCAGGGGCAAACCCGCATCGGCAAATGCTTTTGTTGCAAACCACTTCTCATACTCAGCAACATAATTGGCATCACGTAACTTCAAATTTTCATGGGTAATTCTTTGACTTCTGGTTAGAAGTGAGTAGTTAAACTGCTCAGGCTCCATCCCAGTGTATTGCCCAGCATTTTCAAACCACTCCATAGCATTTCTCGCAGCGTTTTGAATCTTTATTACTTCTACCCCTCGAACCTCTTGGTAGTCAGCCAAAATATCCTGCATGCTTCGATCCCCTAGCTCCTTTAAGAATCCAGCGAAATCAATGGCATCTTCCATGGCAAGTTTGGTGCCAGAGCCAATTGAAAAGTGCGCGGTATGAGCCGAATCGCCCATGAGTACAACTGGCACATCCTTGCCGTTGATATTGTTCCATTGCGTCCAATTCTCACAAATAACTCGAGGGAATTTGATCCAATTTGCAGAGCCCCTTAAGTGCGCTGAATTACTCATTAGTTTGGCACCTTCTAAATCTTTTGCAAACAAATCTTCACAAAATGCGATCGCCTCTTCTTGACTCATATCTTGTAGACCTGAACGTTGCCAAACATCCTCAGGAGTCTCTATTATGAATGTTGAGGTATCGCCATCAAACTGATAGATATGTGCTTGAAACCAACCAAATTTTGTCTCAATAAAGGAAAATGTAAAATCTTTAAACACTTTTTTTGTCCCCAGCCAAACAAAGCGACATACGCGAGTATCGATATCAGGCTTATAAGTGGCTGAATATTTTGTTCGGATTGCTGAATTTAAACCATCTGAGGCGATCACCAAATCGGCATCGTACTGAACGGCAATTTCTTGATCATCTTTAACATCTGTTTCAAAAACTAAATTGACACCAAGTGCTTCTGCTCGCTCTTGTAAGATGTTTAGCAAGCGCTTTCTGCCAATTCCACAAAAACCATGACCACCCGAGATCATGCTCTTTCCTTTGATTCGAACATCAATATCATCCCAATGGTTGAAGGATTGCAAAATAGTGCGGGCTGTGTGCTCATCCGCTTTTACAAAATTTGAGAGGGTGGCATCAGAAAAAACTACTCCCCAACCAAAAGTGTCATAAGGGCGATTACGTTCAATCACCGTAATTTCATGAAGAGGATCTTGTTTTTTCATCAAAATTGAAAAATACAGACCAGCAGCGCCACCGCCAATACAAACAATCTTCATACGCCTGTGTGGGCCTCTCACTTATGATTTATTGCTACGCTGCACTCAAGCTACTACGAGAATACTAGGCTAGCGATATATTTTTTGCTACCCCGCCATGAGTAGATTGGAATAAATCCATGTGGCAGTTAATGTTAGGTACATGACACTGCAACGCTTTAAGGACAAAAGTGTCCTTATCTCAGGAGGAGCAGGCGGTCTTGGGAGTGTAATCGCCGCTACCTTTATAACCAAGGGCGCAAAAGTTGGAATCCTAGATTCAAATATTGATGCGATCAATCTCATACTTGATAAATATAAATCAACTGGGTCAGTTATATTAGGCCGGCAAGTTGATGTTCGCGATTCTAAATTGGTGGACCAATCCGTTGCAGAGCTTGCCCAATCACTCGGTGGAGTTGATGTCTTAGTTGCAGCAGCTGGTGGCTCATTAGGGACACCAAGAGATTTAGAACAGATAACTGAAATAGATTTAGATCTAGTTCTAGATGTCAACGTAAAGGGTACTTTTAATTGCACTAAAGCGGTGGTTCCTTATATGAAAAAATCTGGTGGTGGTTGCATTATTACCTTTTCCTCTATCGGCGGAAGGAGTGCAAGTCCAGTCACTGGGGTTGCCTACGCCGCTGCAAAAGCAGCAATCCTAGGATTGACCAGGCGATTAGCAAAGGAATTAGGTGAGTTTAATATCAGAGTAAATTCGATTGCGCCTGGTTTATTTTTGACCAATCGACTGGAGGGTATGTTTAGTGAAATGTCTGAAAGTGAACAGGCTGAAGTGATCAATGCTATTCCACTTGGGCGAATGCCGAGTTTACAAGAATGCGCTGATCCGGTTTTATTTCTAGCTAGCAGTGAGGCTTCTTATATTACGGGTATTGTTCTAGATGTTAATGGTGGCAGAATGATGCCAAATTGATGGCACGGGTTCGGTTAAACGTTAGGAGTAAGCGAGCATGAGCTATGGTCCAGATCAAATTCTAGACGGTGTTGGTAAAAGTGATTATGAAAGATACCTGAAGTTAAGTGAGCTGCTTCAATTACAACCGGTAAAGGAATCTTGGAAGCACCGAGATGAACTCTTGTTTACAGTTGTTCATCAAACTTCAGAGTTATGGTTAAAGCATGCCTCGGCAGAGGCGGGGCAGGCAGCTGCATATTTGAAAGATAATCAAATTAGATCAGCACTACGGCTTTTCCCCAGAATTCTTTTAGCAATTAAGTATTGCCATGAATCATTAGATATGTTGGAGCAGATGTCACCATGGGATTACCAACAAGTTCGCCGGGCACTTGGTCATGGCTCAGGCTTTGATTCACCTGGTATGAATTCAATTCGTAAAGCTATTCCACCTCTGGGAGTAGAGTTTAATCGGTTACTTGGGGTCGAAAAAATTGATTTAATTCAATTATTTATTCGCCATACTGAGTTTGAAGATCTTTACCTCCTGGCAGAGTCACTAATTGAACTAGATGAGCGAATGTATCTCTGGCGACATAGACATTTTAAAGTGGTTGAGAGAAGTATTGGATTAAAAGTTTCAGGAACTCAAGGAACACCAGTTGAAATATTATCGAAACTAAATAATTTTACTTTCTTTCCAGAACTATGGGATGCACGTACTGCGATTACTAATTACGCAATTGCAGAAGAGGGTGAAAACTAACTATCTTGAAACTTTGAATAATCTGGTGCTCGCTTCTCATTAAAAGCAGCACCACCTTCTTGCGCCTCACCAGTTTTTGTATAAAGATCTAATACATCAAATGCCAAGGATTGAATTCCCACAATGTGATCAGTATCCGCGTTGAATGAGTGCTTCAGAGTCTTAATGGCAGTTGGTGATAGTGCGACAACTTTTTTTGCCCACTCCATAGCTGCAGGAAGTAGATCCTTTGGTTCAACAACTTTGTTTACTAAACCCCAACGCTCTGCAGTTTGAGCATCGTATTGTTCACATAGAAACCAAATCTCTCGAGCTCGTTTTTCACCAACAACTCGGGCCAGATAAGCAGTGCCAAAGCCAGCATCAAATGATCCAACTCTTGGGCCAACTTGACCAAACTTTGCAGTGCTAGATGCGATTGAAAGATCACAAAGCACATGTAATACATGGCCACCGCCAATCGCAAAGCCGTTCACCGCTGCAATAACTGGTTTTGGAATTGCTCGAATTACTTTGTGTAGTGCCTCAATTTCAAACATTCCTGTCTCATTCTCACCATAATTACCCGTAAGAGCACGCTCTTTTTGATCTCCTCCGGTACAAAAGGCTTTTTCTCCAGTACCAGTTAAAATCAAGGCACCAATTTGTTTATTCACCCAAGCAAATTTAAAAGCGGATAAAAGCTCATCAACTGTTCGACCTCGAAGCGCGTTGTATCTATCTGGTCGATTGATTGTAATTATCGCTACACCTGCATCAATGTCATATTTGATGTCAGTAAAATCTTTGATTTCTATCATCAGATTAGTTTACTCTTCAACCTCTATTATGATGGCAACACCAAGACCCACACCAATACAGGCAGCTGCAACTCCAATACCTCCGCCTTGACGCTTAAGTTCTCGGGCACAATCAACAATAACTCGGGCGGCAGAGGCGCCAATGGGATGACCCATTGCGATTGCTCCACCATTAATGTTCACTCGATTCACATCGATCTCTGGAATCTCGTGAAGAACTGACAAAACCATCGAGGCAAATGCCTCATTAATTTCCCAAACTTTAATCTCTACAATTTTTTTGCCAGTTTTAGCTAGTGCCTTATGAATTGCAAAAATCGGTGCAAGCGTAAACTCATCTGGGTTTGTTGCGACTACCTGTGAGCCAATTATTCGACCAATTCCAGTGATATCTAGCTTTTCTAAGCCAAGACGATCCGTAATTAACATCGCCACACTTCCATCATTTATTGGAGATGAGTTTCCTGCAGTCCCAGCACCATTGTCAGAAAAAGCTGAGGGGAGTTCAGCAAGTTTTTGGATAGAACTTGCCACCCTGATTGATTCATCAATTTGGATCTGATTAAACTCAGTAGCAAAACCAGTATGAAAACCTTTTAACCATGCAACACTGGCTAATTGGTGAGATCGCAGAGCCCACTCATCTTGAGCCTGCCTTGAGATATTAAATCGTTCAGCAACATTTTCAGCACAACGTCCCAAACTTTGAGTCCATTGAGTTGGAAATAAAGGATTGGTTAACCGCCATCCAACAGTTGACTGGTGAAAAGTGGGATCAGTCGGCAGCTCTTTACTTTGCCGCTCAACAATCCATGGCGCACGACTCATTGATTCAACCCCTCCAGCAATTACAAAATCACTATCCCCACTTCTAATGGCACGTGATGCCTGTATTACTGCCTCTGCGCCAGAACCGCATAATCGATTAACAGTTACACCTGGAATTGTTGGTGGAAATTGGGCAAGCAGTAATCCCATCCTTGCAACATTTCTATTATCTTCACCGGCTCCATTTGAGTCACCAATGACAACATCATCTAATTGATTTAAATTAAATTGAGGAATTTTTTTTGCCAGCGCCGAAAGGGTAAATCCAAGAAGATCATCAGGCCTAACCTTTGAAAGGCCACCAAAGTAGCGACCAAAAGGAGTACGAACCGCTTCTGCGATAATTACCTCCCGCTGGTTCATATGTCGTATTATTGCTTACTAAGAGATTTTTATTCACCTATTTGAGTATTGATTTATTATTTGAACGGAGAATTTATGAGAACTTCGCCGCTCAGAATTCTCATTACTGGCGCCAGTCGGGGTATTGGACGCGAGATTGCAATCCAGCTTTTAGATGCAGGCCATAGCGTTGCGATTACAGCCAGAAATTTAATCGATTTAAAAGCTGTTGTGGCCGGGCGCTCAAATAAAACTCTGACAATTGTTGCTGATTCCACGGATCCAGACAGCGGCGAATCAACTATCAAAGAAATTAATGCCAACTGGGGTGGACTTGATGTTTTAATTATAAATGCTGGTGATGGGGCTGCAGCTCCTATTGAGAAGACTACAAATGAGATTTGGGAAAACTCAATTGCTTTGAATTTAACTGCGCCATTTCAATACATCAGAGCGACAGTTCCTCTAATGAAGGCCGCCAAGTTTGGCAGAATCATTGTAATTGCGAGTACAGCAGGAGTAGAAGGAGAGCCAAATGTGAGCGCATACACTGCGGCAAAGCATGGTGTAATTGGCTTAGTCAGATCCGCTGCGGCAGAATTGGAAAAGTATGGAATCACAGTTAACGCAGTTTGTCCAAGTTATGTTGATACTCCAATGACGCAGCGTTCCTTGCAAGCAGCAGCATCTAGAACTGGTAAAGATTTTGATGAGGTAAAGAGTCTGCTCTTGGCAAAACTTCCTGGCGGCAGACTATTAACTCCACAAGAGGTAGCTCAGGTGGCTATTTCATTTATCGACCAGCCAGAAAAAAATGGCTTGGCTCAAATCGTAAAAGGAGATTGAAGTGAGTATTAAAAAAATAAATCCTGAAGGACTTACAAAACCAGTTGGCTTCTCCCATGCCATGGTTATTGATGGTGGCAAACTCATCTACCTATCAGGGCAGACCGCTTTAAATAAAAATGGTGTCATTGAAGGAGTCACAATTGTTGAACAATTTGAGCGGGTTTTAACCAATCTAATTATAGCACTGAGAGAGGCTGGTGGGACGCCAGAGAATTTGGTAAAGCTTAATATTTATTCAGTCGACCCAGTTGATTATCGGGCTAATTCAAAGGAAATTGGAAAAATTTGGCAAGCATTAATTGGTAAAAATTATCCTGCAATGACTTTGGTGGGAGTAACCAAGCTCTGGGACACACAAGCACTCCTTGAAATAGAAGGGGTGGCAGTTATTTGAGCGATCAAATCGCTGCTCTTTGGTCGGCTAAATCTGTCGCTGTAATTGGGGCAACTGAGAGAGTCGGTGCCATCGGGCGACTTCCGTTGGAATATATTCGAAAGTATGGCTACGCAGGTGAGGTCTACCCAATTAATCCAAAAGGTGAAAATATCTTAGGCTTTAAAACCTATAAAAATATTAAAGATGTTGGTAAAGAGATTGATCTTGCACTGATCATGGTGCCATTTGATTTAGTTAGCCAGGCCGTACAAGACTGTGCAGATTCTAAGGTGGCAGTGGCAGTTGTAATGTCCTCAGGTTTTGCTGAGGCAGGTGAGGTTGGCGCTGCGGCACAGGACAAGTTGATTCAAATTTCTAAAAAATCTGGGTTAAGAATTGTTGGGCCTAATTGCATCGGTTCTGCAGCAGGTGTATCAAAACTGGCAGCAACATTTTCACCAGTCTTTTCTGGAGCTGATACCTTATTAGCGGCTGGCAATATTGCCTTGATCAGTCAATCTGGCGCGCTGGGATATGGCATATTTTCATTGGCAAATGATCGAGATATTCCAATTGGCTACGTAGTAACAACTGGCAATGAAGCAGATGTAACCGCCCTTGAAGTTGCCAGAACTTTGGCAGATGATAAAAATGTGGATGGAATTCTTATTTACATAGAATCATTCTCAGATTTCACTCTGTTGCAGAAAGTTTGTGCGACTAAACCAACTGCAATCTTAAAAAGTGGTAGATCAGCAGCTGGTGCGCAAGCTGCAGCCTCACATACTGGTGCACTCGCCACAGAGGACCGAGTTATTGATGCTGCAATAGTTGCAGCAGGTGCGGTGCGCGTGGATGATGTAGAGCATCTGTTAGATGCTGGCAGCATCTTCTCTGCCAAAATATCTATGCCTGGATCAAGGGTTGCAATTCTTACGACATCAGGTGGGAGTGGAATTCTTGGCACTGATGCATTAGAAATTCATGGATTAATGTTAGCAAAATTTTCAGAAAAAACTATTAGTGAATTAAATCAAATTGTTCCTAGTTATGGAAATACTTCAAATCCAGTTGATGTTACGGCAGCTGTAATGTCATCACCAGATTTATTCAAGCGATGTGTTGACGTATTAACTCAGGATCCAAATGTTGATGCGATTATTGCAACTTTTTGTGTGCTAGTTGGTAAAGATGTTGAGGCAATTGCAGATGCGTTGAGGGGCAGTCGAGATACTCGCCAAATTCCAATAGTTGTTGCTCGGACTGGGTCAAAATCACTAGCACCACAAGCTGATCAGCTGTTTAAAACAGCAAATCTGCCAATTTTTCCTACTCCAGAACGAGCAGTTCGAGCGCTTGGCGTTCTACATAAGGTTTCAATTCCAACTCAGCGCGTGAATCGAACTTCATTGTGTAAACCGTTGGCAACACCGGCTGCAGATGTCACCGAGGATCAATTAAAGGCTGCATTTGCCTGCGTCGGTATAACAGTTCCCCAATCAGTAGTCGTCACAGATAAATCAGATGTGTTAGCGGCAATTGCTAAAGTTGGTGGGAGAGCAGTTATGAAATCAATAATTCCAGGCCTCCTACACAAAAGTGAGTCTGGCGCAGTCGCATTAGATATTACTAATATAAATGCTGTAGAAACCTTTGAGCGACTTTCACACCTTGATCCAAATAATAAATCAGGCAATAAGGTTTTAGTTGAAACTTTTATACCCAAAGGAGTTGAGGCATTAGTAGGTATTACCTCAAGTTCGCTGGGAAAAGTTTTGACCCTTGGTATCGGTGGTCTGTTAACTGAGATCATTTCCGATGTTTCATTGCGCATTTTGCCCGTCGATGCAAAGATTGTAAATCAGATGATCGATGAGACTAGGTTGGCTCATTTGCTTGCTGGTGTCCGAGGTTTTAAAGCAGCAGATCGGGCAGCATTTGTTCAAACAGTGTTAAGAATCACTGATGCGGTAAAAGATTGGCCAGAAGGTAGCGAGTTAGATTTAAATCCAGTGACCGTTCTACCAGATGGTGTTTGGCTCCTTGATGCCGCATACTCATCGACACAGATAACTTCGAATCGAGGCAACTCCTGATGGATGTAGGAACACTTGTTTCAAGATCTATGAAAAAATATGGCAACCAAGTAGCGGTAGAAAGTTCAGAAGGCTCATTGACTTATGGACAAATTGGTTCAAGAATCTTTCAGCTTGCCAGAGGCTTAAAATCTTTGGGATTAAATTTAGGTGATCGAGTTTTAGATCTTCAGTACAACCAAAGTAGCTACATTGAAAGTGATTTAGGTATCAGCACAGCTGGTTTATGTCGGGTTGCACTTAATTATCGCCTACACCCTAATGATTGGGTGCGTATTGCAAATGATTGCCAGGCGAAGGCGCTTATTGTCGATGCTAAATTCTGGGATGCCTCTGCACCCGTTAGAGGTCTTGTAGAGCATGTGATTCTTATTCATGGTGATCATGAAAAAACTTTGCCTTATGAGGCCTTCTTAGCCAAGCAAGAGTCAAATCCTTTTTCTTCAGCGATCTCGCCTGATGCACTCGTTTCATTAAATTACAGCTCTGGCACAACAGGTAATCCAAAAGGGGCAATTAGAACTCATCGAAATAGAACTGCAAGTATGAGTAACATAATTTCAGATATTTTTAAGCGTATACCAAATGAAAGTGATTGTTGGATTCACGCCGGTCCTATTACACACACAAGTGGTTTGTTTGTCCTGCCTTACTTTGCCTATGGCGGTAAACAGATAATTTTGGAAAAGTATGATCCTGAGGAGTTAATTGATGTGATCCAAAATAGAGGCGGAAATGCAACCGCCTTAGTTCCAACGATGGTGGCTCGATTACTAACAGTAGATGGGATAACAACTGAAAAATTATCAAATTTAAAACTTCTTGGCTACGCAGGTGCGCCAATGCCACCGGAGCAGATAAAACAATGTTACGAGCGGGTCAGTAAAAATATGGTGCAGTATTACGGTCTAGTGGAGGCGATTCCACCTGTCACGGTCTTAAATGAGGCCGACCATGAATTAGGTTTATTTAAAAACCCAGAGGTGTTAACAAGTGCTGGTCATGCATGTGTGGGTGTTGAAGTATTAATTGTGGATGAGAAAGGTCATGAGGTATCCGTGGGTGAAATTGGTGAAGTGATAACTCGCGGTGATCATGTTATGCATGGGTATTACGGAGCTGCTGGACAAGATGCAACTGTCACTAAAGCCGTTAGAGATGGATGGTTGCACACTGGTGATCTTGGCCGATTTGATGGGGATAATCGACTTTACTTAGTCGATCGCAAAGGCGAGATGATTATTAGTGGTGGTTACAACATATATCCGCGTGAGATCGAGGATGTGATTGCTGAAATACCTGAGGTACGAGAGGTTGCTGTTATGGGCATCAATGATGTCGAGTGGGGTCAGCGAGTAACTGCCATGGTGACAATTGATCCTAATGCGCTGATTACTCAGGATGAAATTAAAAGTAGGATTTTAGAACATTGTAAGTTAAAAATGGCCTCATATAAGAAGCCAAAAGATTTACGAATTGTCACTGAGTTTCCATTAAATTCAACTGGTAAGATTTCAAAGAAATTACTGAAGCAGCAACTTGAAGCTGAAGGAAAATAAATAATGTTAGAAAATCCCGGTGAGTACCCATACACAAGAGGCATAAATAGCTCATCAGGTGTTTGGACAATGGGTCAGTACGGTGGGTTTGGCACACCAACTGAGACAAATGCACGTTTTAAACTTCTACTAGATCAGGGTCTAACTGGGTTCAGCGTGGCCTTGGACTTACCAACTCAACTAGGTCTTGATTCTGATGATCCACTTGCCTTAGGTGAGGTGGGTCGAGTTGGAGTAGCAATAGATTCGCTAGCAGATATTGAGATATTAATGGATGGAATTCCATTAGAGAAGATCAGCCAAGTTCGAACAACTGCAAATTCTATCGGTTATATCTGGGCTGCCATGTTTATTGCCTTAGCAGAAAAACAAGGTGTTGATCCAAATAAATTTGGAATGTTTATTCAAAATGATGTATTAAAAGAGTATGTTGCCCGTGGTACACAAATATTTCCAGCTGAGGCTGGGCTGAAACTATCTGTTGATGTAATTGAATATATCGCAACTAAAATTCCAAAATGGGTGCCATTGGCTATGAGTGGTTATCACATACGAGAGGCCGGATCTACAGCTGTCCAGGAGGTTGCATTTACATTTGCTAATGCCCGGGAGTACTTAGATCGGGCAGTCTTGCGCGGGGTTTCAGTTGATTCAGTTGCTCCTACACTTTTTACATTTTTATCATCAAATATTGATTTTCTACCTGAGATTGCAAAATTTCGTGCAGCAAGAAGAGTTTGGGCAAAATTAATGCGGGAAAAATACCAAACAAAAGATCCAGCATCTGAAAAATTAAGAATTTTTGCATTTACTGCTGGCTCATCATTAACAGCGCAACAATCGATGAATAATGTTATTCGAACATCAATTGAAATGATGGCTGCTGCATTGGGTGGAATTCAAACTATGCATGTCTCCGCCTTTGATGAAGCACTGGGAGTCCCAACGGAGGAGGCCGCTACATTGGCGCTGCGAACTCAGCAAGTAGTTGCTTTCGAAAGTGGCATATTGGACTCAACAGATCCTCTTGCTGGCAGTTTTGAATTGGAGCGCATGACCGATTCATTAGAGAGTGAAATTTGGAAATTATTAGAAAGTATTGAAAAACGAGGGGGTGCACTGGAGTGTGTTAACAATGGATATTTTGTCAGTGAAATATCTGAAAATGCCTATGCGCTAACAAATGCTATTGAATCGGGTACAAAAAAAGTAGTTGGAGTAAACATATTTCAGTCTGAGTCAGCGCCATTTAAGCAATTTGAAATTAATCCTAAAAGTGAATCTGATCAGGTGAACTCCTTAAAGCAAGTGCGTACTAGTAGGGATAATAAAGTTGTAGCAGTTGCCTTAAGCAATCTATTAGCGGTGGCAAAATCAGGTGAGAACATTATGGAAGCTACAGTGCTAGCGGTTAAAAACTATGCAACGGTAGGTGAGATTGTGGGGGAGTTACGCAAAGTTTACGGAAAGTGGCAACCAACAAAAGCTTTTTAGCTTTTTAATCTAAATCTTTGTAATTTGCCAGTTGTTGTTTTCGGCAGGGTATCTACAAATTGCAGTGATCTGGGGTATTTATATGGCGCAATTTTATTTTTAACATGATCTTGCAGCTCCTTACACAGAGCATCTGAAGGGGAGTAATTAGGGCGCAGCACAACATAGGCTGAAACAATCATTCCCCGATCAAGATCAGCAGCTCCTACGACTGCTACCTCTGCCACACACTCATGAAGTAATAGAGCATTTTCAACCTCTGGGGCTGCGATGTTGTATCCACTTGAAATAATCATGTCATCAGCGCGGGACTCATATTTGAAATATCCGGCTGCACTCTTAGTATAAATATCTCCAGTTAAATTCCAACCATCTTTTACATATTTTTCTTGCCTTGCATCATTTAAATATCTACAACCTGTTGGTCCTTTTACTGCTAAGAATCCTTGCTCTCCATCTGCAACATCTTGAAAATCTTCATTGACAATTTTTGCTTGATAACCTGGCACTGGTTTACCAGTCATGCCTGGCACTATTTCATCATCACTCGCTGATATAAAAATATGAAGTAATTCTGTCGCACCAATTCCATCAATTAACTTATTTCCAGTTGCGGCAAACCATGCGTTCCAAGTAGCCAATGGTAAATGCTCACCTGCTGAAATACACCTTCGAAGAGTTGATGGCTGCTTAGCGGATAAAAGTGGGAGCATGGCCCGATATGCAGTTGGGGCGGTAAACAAACAAGTGACCTTGTGCTCAATAATTTTATCTAAGAGCACTGCTGGGGCCGCATTTTCAAGCAACACTGAGGTGGCTCCAACTCTTAATGGAAATATCACTAGCCCACCTAAGCCAAAGGTAAAAGCAATTGGCGGGCTACCTGCAAAAATATCATCAGCAGTTGGCTTAACAATATGTTGGGAAAAAGTATCTGCTATTGCCAATATATCTCGGTGAAAATGCATTGTTGCTTTTGGCAAGCCAGTTGAGCCAGATGTGAAGGCTAAGATACTGACATCAGTTGATAACGTATTGTGGGCAGTAAAATCAACAGATTGAAGCGATACCTGCTTATCAAAATCACTATCACCTCCTACGACGTAGGTTTCTCCTTGAAAATTTGTAACCCCATTCCACTCATCCATGAAGCGGTGATCAATTAAAGCAAACTGAACCTTGGCAATATCAACAATTTTTTCTAACTCAGAAGCACGTTGAAGTGGGATTGTAGTTACTGCGATTGCGCCCACACGCAAAATTGCCAGCCAAATTGCCACTGATAAAGCATTATTTGGACTCCTAATGGCAATTCTGTTGCCAGAAACTACACCTTGATCTTGAAAGTAATTTGCTATTTGATTTACTAAATGCAGCAACTGTAGGTAAGTCAATGTTGCATCTGCTGCAACGAGAGCAATTTTATTACCCCCTACGAGGGCAATCGTCTTTTCCAGTAACTCTGTGCTGGCATTTAAATACTCTGGATAGGTAGCACTTGGATGATCTAAAATAAAATCTGGCCAAGTCGAAGCTTTTGGTAAATTTCCAAATGCAAAGCTATCTACTTGAGTGCTCCTAGTTTTCAAGATTACACGCCTTTCTATGATTTTCGATCTGCAAGATTAGATCTGTCACTCCCAAGTCCTGCTGCATTGAACCTAGTAAGACTGGCGGGGTCCAAGAAAAACTATTATTTCTGATTAGCGCAGACATTGCAATGGATTTTTCAATATCTACCTTTGTTTGTTCAGCTCCTTCTCGGTCAGATTTGTTCACTAGATAGATATCACCAATTTCTAATAATCCAGCCTTTGCAGCTTGAATACCATCACCCATGCCAGGAGCTAAAACTACACACACAGTATCAACTGCGCCCATTACTTCAACCTCACTTTGACCGACGCCGACTGTTTCAACAATGATAAAGTCGAATGCTGCATGTTTTATTAATTTTAAAATAGCCTCCGTGGACTCTGACAACCCACCAAGATGCCCCCTGGTGGCAAGGGAGCGAATAAAAACTTTTGCGTCAGTAAAATGTTCAGTAAGTCTGATTCGATCACCAAGTAATGCACCTCCTGAGATTGGAGATGAGGGATCAACTGCTAAAACCGCAACCGATAGATTTTTTTGGCGCAAGTATTTAACCAGGCAATTAACTGTTGTTGATTTTCCAACACCTGGAGCACCAGTAACCCCTAAAACTTGTATTGAAGAGATTAGATCAGGAACCTCAATTTTTTTATTTGAGTTTTCAATCTGGGTAATTGCCTTTGCCAAAATTTGTCTATTGCCCTGCTGTACTTCACGCAGGATCTCTGGATCAATTTTTTGGCTCATGGTCTAAACCCTACGATAAAATTTCATGATAAGTTGAAGCCATGGTGCAAAAAACCCAAGTTGCCCCCATACGTGTTGTTGTAGCTAAACCTGGTTTGGACGGGCATGATCGTGGCGCAAAGGTTGTAGCGCGGGCGTTGAGAGATGCCGGATGTGAAGTAATTTATACCGGACTTCATCAAAGCCCAGAGCAGATTGTTGCAACAGCGATACAAGAAGATGCCCAAGCGATTGGGCTTTCAATACTTTCTGGTGCTCACATGAGTATCTTTGATCGCATCTTAACTTTACTCAAAGAGGCGAACGCGCAAAATATTGTAATTTTTGGGGGTGGAATAATTCCAGAGGCAGATAAAGAGAATCTAAAAAGTAGAGGTGTTGGTGAGATTTTCACTCCCGGTGCAACCACCAATGAAATCATTACCTGGCTACAAAATGCTGTCGGCGTTAAAGGCACCTAATATTGAAAATAAATTCATTTAAGTCAGTTAACCAAACGGTATCAATTACTCCTTAAACCATGGATTACCCACCCGAACATATAGTAAATCAGAGTGGCCCAGTCGGTGATTTAAAAATTACTTATGGTGGCGCACCAGACCAGGTGATTGAATTTTATGGAAGCACCAGTAACCCCACAGTATTAGTTCTCATTCATGGCGGGTTCTGGCGGCCAACAATTGATCGGTCACATTTACAACCTTTAGCCTTTGCTCTGTCTGCTCAAGGGTTTTATGTTGCCTTAATTGAGTATCAAAGATTGCCCGGCCGTCCCTATCAATCACTTGATGATGTTCTTGCTGCACTATCTGCAATTGCGGATAAGAACGTAATTCTTTTTGGACACTCAGCCGGTGGACAGCTAGCCATTTTGGCAGCTAGAAAAATTACAAACTGCATTGGCGTCATTGCTGCATCACCAGTAGCTGATCTGCAAGCTGGTGAGAAAGAGAATCTAGGCGATGGCGCAATTAATCTATATTTGGGTGGTAGTGCCCAAAATTTCCACGATTTAGACCCAGTTCTACTTTCACCGCCTAGTTGCAGGGTTGAGATTATGCATACTCAAAAAGATTTTATCCCGCTTAATGTTGCAAAAAATTACTACGAGAGGCATAAAAATAACTCAGCAAAGATTGACTTTACACTTCTTGCCGATGCAGATCACTACACTTTAATCGACCCCAGAGGCGCTGGCTTGGTGCAACTAGTAAAAGCTGTTAATAACGTTTTAATGAATTAAATAGGTGAGGGGTGAGAAAATAATGTCACGTAATATTTTTATTACAGGTGGCATGGGTGGAATTGGTCAGGCGTGCGTGCAAAAGTTTGTTCAGCAGGGTGATAACGTCGTGTTTACCTTTGCCACAGAAAAAGCTAATCAGGCGGAGGCTGAGAAATTAGCAAAGAGCATCGGCCCAACTGCTACCGCTTTGGCTATTGATATGGGTAATCCTGACTCAATCAGAGCTGCTCTGGAAAAATCATTTGAGGTGATGGGCTCAATTGACACTTTAGTAAATGCTGCTGCAGTCGGTTCAGCAACTGTTAATTCATATGCTACTGATAAGGACTCACAAGATTTGAAAATGATGGAAATTAATGCCTTTGGTGCCTTAAAGATTTCAGAAGCCTTCATTGAATTAAATAAGAATTCAACGGTGGTTAAGAAATTAATAAATTTTAGCTCTGTTGGTGGGGGATTTCAGGCTTTTCCTAACTTTAGACTTTCAGATGGGATGAGCAAGGCTGCAGTTTCATTTTTAACTCGGCAGTTAGCAGCTGAAAATGTTCATAGCAATATTGATGTATTTGCGATTGCACCGGGTGCAACAAATACCGGAATGTTTCAAGCCAGTACATTAAATAAAATGTCTGAAAAGGCGAAAGGTGAGTTCATTTTAAATCTGCCTAAGGCACGCTTAATTGAACCAGAGGAGATTGCAGATTTAGTTATCTTTCTAGCTGCAAAGGCTTCGACGTATTTGCATGGCGCAGTAATCGATGCATCGATGGGTTTGGGCTCAAGGCCCGGTTTAATTAGTGAGATGTAGCTAGCAGAGCCATAGAGATGATTTGTTTTCGACACCTTTTAACTTTCCAAAGAATTTTCTTTTTCAGATTCCTGAGCCAGGAGAAGGGAGTCTTCCACCTAGAAGTCTTTACCTCTGGGATAGAGATCAAGTAAAAGTTGCGTATTCAAGTTTAGAGAACTTTTTAAGTGGGTTGTGAGGGACTCGAACCCC
>SXRC01000001.1 GCA_005793655.1 Actinomycetota bacterium | reverse complement strand
TTGGTATTTCTGATAAAGCTAAGGAGTCTAAGCCGTACTCTCCTTGAGTTATTGCTCGCATTCAAATCCCATTCCATTCCTTTGGAAGATTACCAAGGCTTTGGCGGAGGATGAGGGATTTGAACCCTCGGTAGGTTGCCCTACACACGCTTTCCAAGCGTGCGCACTCGGCCGCTATGCGAATCCTCCATTATCACTTACAGGGCTTAAGGGTATCGGTGGTGATGACTAAGATTTACCGTTAGATCCCCCGTGCGGCATTAACGCGCCGAACTCCCCCAGGGCAGGAATGCAGCAAGGGTAGGTGCGCTCTAGTGGGTGTACGGGGGATCCTATTTTTTAGCAATAGTTTTAATGTCTTAAGTGAAGGAGACGATAAATGTCATTAGCTCTATACCGCAAGTACCGCCCGTCAACTTTTGCTGATGTAATTGGTCAAGAGCATGTGACAACTCCATTAAGTAATGCTTTAACCTCAGGACACATCCACCATGCGTATTTATTTAGTGGACCAAGAGGATGCGGTAAAACATCAAGTGCCAGAATCATGGCTAGATCTTTAAATTGTGAAAAAGGCCCCACACCAAATCCCTGTGGAGCATGTCAATCATGTAAAGATTTAGTTGCTAATGGCCCAGGTTCACTAGATGTAATAGAGCTAGATGCTGCAACGCATGGGTTAGTAGATGATGCAAGAGATTTAAGAGATAAAGCTTTTTTTGCACCAGTGCAATCTCGCTACAAGATTTATATCATTGATGAGGCCCATCAATTAGGGCCAGGAGCGGCGAATGCATTACTTAAAGTAGTTGAAGAGCCTCCAGCACATGTTTTGTTTATCTTTGCCACAACAGAACCCGAAAAGCTAATCTCAACAATTAGATCAAGAACTCATCATTACCCATTTAGATTAGTCCCGCCAGCAATTCTTTCTACCCACTTAGAAAAAGTCTGTGAATCAGAGGGTATTAAAGTAGCAAAGGGTGTTATTCAACTAGTTGTTAGAGCTTCAGGTGGATCAGTTCGAGACGCCCAATCAATCCTTGGCCAATTACTAGCTGGTGCTGGTAAGGATGGGGTTACCTATGAGATTGCAGTAGCACTCCTTGGTTACACCGACTCTGCCCTTTTGGATGAAGCGATTGATTCACTTGCTGCATCAGATTCTGCCTCTCTGTTTAATACAGTCGACCGTGTGGTTGAATCAGGACAGGATCCAAAAAGATTTGCGCAAGATCTACTTGAGAGATTGCGAGATTTGATAATTGTGGGCGCAGTTGATGCGAATAACTCCCAAGTACTAGTTCAAATTCCAACGGATCAATTAGATCGGATTCGAACACAGGCTAAGTTAATTGGCATTGCTAATTTGATCAGATCAGCAGATTTACTTGCCAATGGGATAACTCAGATGCGGGGTGCAACACCGCCTAGATTGATTCTGGAGTTGGTCTGTGGGCAGATGATGCTGCCGCAAGCAAATGATGCAGCTGTTTCTGCTCGACTCGAAAAACTAGAGCGTGGGGTAATTAGTGCAGCACCAAATGTTGAGATTAAAGCTGCAAAGAGTGAGCCGGTCCAAAATACTGTTAAAGCCGAACCGAAGGTTGAAGTTAAACCTGCAGTAGCTATTAAGCCTGACCCAGTAAAGGTCGAGAGTAAGCCAACAAACCTTAAACCAAGCGGTGTTGCAGATATTGCTACCTTGCGTAGGTTGTGGCCGCAAGTAATTGAAAATGTTAAAGGTAAACGCCGTCTTACCTGGTCATTACTGGCAACAAGTGCTCAGATACTCTCCGTAGATGACGAGAATATAAGTATTGGAATTGTTAATGCTGGAGCTCGCGATTCTTTTGTTAGATCAGAAAGTGATCTGATTTTATCTGATGCCTTTGAGGAGGTAGCAGGGGTAAGAAGAAAGATAGTTGCAACAGTTGATACCTCAGTTGCCACGACCACAATGGCAAGAAGTGATGAGGATCCAACGGACGTCAATATACTGACCGGTGCTGATCTGTTGGCTAGTAAATTGGGTGCTAAAGTTATTAAGGAGTCAAACTAAGTTTTTACTTAGTTGAAACTTTATGTATGAAGGAATTATTCAAGACTTAATTGATGAGTTAGGACGTCTTCCCGGTGTTGGCCCAAAGAGTGCCCAACGTATTGCTTTTCATATTATTCAATCAGATCGAGTTGATGTGACTCGTCTTGCTGAAGTACTTAAGACAGTTAAAGAGCGGGTTAAGTTTTGTTCAATTTGTGGAAATATCTCAGAAGAAGAGCTCTGCAAAATTTGCCGGGATCCAAGAAGAGATAAAACATCTATTTGTGTTGTTGAAGAAAGCAAAGATGTATTAGCTATTGAAAAAACTAGAGAGTTTAAGGGCAGCTACCATGTGTTAGGTGGGGCGATCTCACCAATTGATGGAGTAGGACCAGAGAACTTAAGAATTAAAGAGTTAATGACGAGATTATCTGAAACTGCAATTGGT
Source organism: Actinomycetota bacterium (assembly GCA_005793655.1). Taxonomy (GTDB): domain Bacteria; phylum Actinomycetota; class Actinomycetes; order Nanopelagicales; family Nanopelagicaceae; genus Nanopelagicus. The sequence continues at coordinate 7,242 of SXRC01000001.1, read as the reverse complement.
GAAGTAATTATTGCTACCGATCCAAATCTTGAAGGTGAAGCGACCGCTACCTATTTGACTAGGTTAATCAAACCTTTAGGCGTAAAGGTCTCCCGCCTTGCCTCAGGTCTTCCAGTAGGCGGAGATCTTGAATATGCTGATGAAATCACCCTTGGCAGAGCTTTTGAGGGGCGCAGATCCTACGATAATTGATTAATCTCATTATATAAGATATTTGAGCGTCTTAAAATATGAGATAATTCCCATACACCCAACCCCATACCTCACACTTACCCCATGGGTTTAATCGTGCAGAAGTTTGGTGGCTCATCGGTGGCCGATGCTGAGGGGCTAAAGCGGGTTGCTAGCCGCATTGTTGCCACCAAGAAATCAGGTCATCAAGTCGTAGTTGTTGTCTCTGCCATGGGAGATACCACTGATGAATTAATTGATTTAGCTAATCAAGTTTCCCCACTTCCGAATGGACGTGAGTTAGATATGTTGTTAACAGCAGGTGAGCGAATCTCTATGGCGCTGCTTGCGATGGCAATCTCAAATTTAGGTCATGAAGCAAGATCATTTACTGGTTCACAGGCTGGAATTATTACAACATCAACTCATGGCAAAGCACGAGTAATTGATGTGACACCAGGCAGAATTCAGGAAGCTTTAAAAGAAGGTGCTATTGCAATTGTTGCAGGATTTCAAGGAGTCTCCCAAGATACAAATGATGTTACAACATTAGGTAGAGGTGGGTCTGACACAACTGCGGTGGCACTTGCCGCAGCACTTGAAGCAGATGTTTGTGAGATCTATACCGATGTTGATGGAATTTTCTCAGCTGATCCAAGAGTTGTTCCAACAGCTAAGAAATTATCAACCGTCACATATGATGAGATGTTAGAGCTAGCAGCAAGTGGTGCAAAAGTATTACATTTACGCTGCGTTGAGTATGCAAGGCGTTTTGATCTACCAATTCATGTTAGATCATCATTTTCCAACAAAGAAGGAACCTGGGTGGTTAAGGATCATCCAGAAGGGGGAGAAATGGAAGCAGCAATAATCGCAGGAATAGCTCATGATAAAAGTGAGGCAAAGGTGACCATAGTTGGTGTGCCAGATAGGGCGGGTATGGCAGCTGCAATATTTCAAGCTATAGCAGACGCTGATATAAACATCGACATGATTGTGCAAAATGTTTCAGCAGCAGCTACTGGCTTAACTGATATCTCATTTACTTTGCCAAAAACTGAGGGAGCAGCAGCAACTGCAGTACTCAAGCGAATTCAAGGTGAGATTGGGTTTGCTTCAATTCAATATGATGATCAAATCGGCAAATTGTCGTTAATTGGCGCTGGTATGCGAAGTCATCCGGGTGTGACTGCCACCTTCTTTTCTTGCCTCTCTGAGGCAGGTGTAAACATCGAAATGATTTCAACCTCTGAAATTCGCATCTCAATTGTTTGCCGGCAAAGTGATCTAGAGAAAGGCGTCAAAGCAGCTCATACCGCATTTGATTTAGATGCAGATCAAATTGAAGCGGTTGTCTATGGTGGTAGTGGTCGATGAGTAAGAAACCTTCCCTTGCTGTAGTGGGAGCAACTGGCGCCGTAGGTACGGTGATGCTTGATATTTTATCTAAGAGAGAAAATGTCTATGGTGAGATCAGGTTAATTGCTTCTGCAAAAAGTGCTGGCAAGAAGTTAATTTGCCGTGGCGAAGAGTTAACTGTTGTTGCATTATCTGCTGAAGCTTTTGAAGGAATTGATATTGCAATGTTTGATGTGCCGGACGAGGTTTCTAAAGAGTGGGCGCTAATTGCTGCAAGTAAGGGAGCAGTTGTAGTTGATAACTCTGGGGCATTTCGGATGGATAAAGATGTGCCATTGGTTGTGCCTGAGGTAAATCCCCAGGAGATAAAGAATCGACCAAAAGGAATTATCTCTAATCCAAATTGCACAACACTTTCCATGATTGTTGCGATGGGAGCTTTGCATAAACAATATGGATTAAAAGAATTAGTTGTTGCCTCCTACCAAGCCGCATCTGGTGCTGGCCAAGGTGGCTTAGATATTTTGCGAGAGCAAATAAATTTAGTTGCAAATAAGAGTTTGGGTGATGAAGCGGGAGATATTAGAAAAGTTGTGAAAAATTTTGGACCATTTTCAGATCCCCTTGCACTTAATGTGATTCCTTGGGCTGGCTCGCTAAAAGAGGATGGTTACTCATCTGAGGAGTTAAAGGTTAGAAATGAGTCTAGAAAAATTTTGGGGTTGGCAAACCTTAAGGTCTCTGCCACCTGTGTTCGTGTTCCAGTGCTCACCACTCACTCACTAGCTGTGCATGCAATTTTTGATACGGAAGTCTCACGCTTTGTAGCCCAAGAGGTATTAAGAAATGCAGCAGGTGTTGAGTTATCTGATGATCCAGAAAATTATAAGTTTCCAACCCCAGCAGATGTTGTTGGCACAGATCCAACTTGGGTTGGCCGGGTTAGAGGATCACTTGATGATCCAAATGCAATAGACCTATTTGTTTGTGGAGACAATCTGCGAAAAGGTGCAGCGCTTAATACCGCTCAAATTGCAGAGTTGGTTGCGGCTGAGTTTTAAAATACCTAACGATAGGCTAAGCACATGAAAATTTTGGTGGCCGGCGGATCTGGTTTAGTTGGCTCAGCAATTGTCAGAGAGCTCAAGCGATTAAATCAAGATGTAATTAGTATATCAAGCAAAGATGTTGACCTACTAGATCGAAACAAAACCTTTGAATTTATAAAAAATCTTAAGCCAACATCAATTATTGATTCCGCGGCAATAGTAGGTGGAATCGGTGGCAACAATTCCTATCCTGTTGAATTTCTCTCCCAGAATTTACAGATTCAATCAAATCTTATGGATGCAGCCCATGCAGCTAAGGTTTCAAAATTTGTGTTTCTAGGTTCTAGCTGTATTTATCCAAGGGATTGTGCTCAACCAATAAAAGAGGAGTATTTACTGACTGGTGAGCTTGAACAGACAAACTCTGCATATGCTGTTGCAAAAATTGCTGGTATCGAACTGGTTAAGTCTTACCGCAAAGAGTATGGCTACAAGTGGATCTCAGTCATGCCAACCAATATGTATGGCCCAAATGATAATTTTGATTTAGAAAATGGTCATGTGCTACCAGTACTTATTCGAAAGTTTATTGAGGCAAAGCGTTCAGGTAGTGGCAAGGTAACATTATGGGGAAGCGGTAAATCGCTTCGAGAATTTTTGTATGTAGATGATCTTGCTAAAGCGGTGGTGTTCTGTATGGATAAATATGACGATTCCAAGCAAATCAATGTTGGATCAGGGCATGAGGTATCCATCAAGGATTTGGCCACCATGATCTCAGCTGTAGTGGGATTTTCTGGAGAAATCATTTGGGATTCAAGTAAACCTGATGGCACTCCAAGAAAAGTTCTAGATTCATCAAAGATTATTAAATTAGGTTGGAAACCATTAATTTCATTAGATCAAGGCATCGCATCCACTGTAGAGTGGTATCTTCAAAATAAGTAAGGAGCTATTTTGTCTAAGAAGATTGCATTTATTACCGGTATCACCGGACAAGATGGTTCATATCTAACAGAATTTCTGCTTCAAAAAGGGTATGAGGTGCATGGATTAATCCGCAGATCCAGTTCTTTTAATACTGGGCGTATTGATCACATTTACCAAGATCCGCATACGCCAAATCCAAAATTGATTTTGCACTATGGTGACTTAACTGATGGTGTAAGTATGACTAATTTAATTCACCAGATTCAACCAACAGAAGTTTATAACCTAGCCGCTCAATCACATGTTCAAGTTTCATTCACCATGCCTCAATACACAGCCCAAGTTGATGCAGTAGGTGCGGTGGCACTGCTTGAATCAATTAGAGCATCAGACATAAAGTGCCGGTTCTACCAAGCAAGCACTAGTGAGCTTTATGGATCGACCCTACCACCACAAAATGAGGATTCAGTATTCAGGCCACGAAGTCCATACGCTGCAGCCAAGTTAATGGCTTACTGGTCAACTGTTAATTACCGAGAGGCGTATGGGGTTCATGCCACAAATGGAATTTTGTTTAATCATGAATCACCTCGTCGAGGTGAGACATTTGTAACTAGAAAGATCACAAGAGCTGTTGCCAAGATTGCAACTGGCAGTAAAGAAAAGTTATATCTAGGTAATTTAGACGCAGTACGTGACTGGGGATATGCCAAGGAGTATGTGGAATCAATGTGGTTGATGCTGCAGCAAGATAAACCGAGAGATTATGTGGTGGCAACTGGGGTAGGGGCCGCAGTTAGAGATTTTGCTCAAGCGGCCTTTGAACATGCAGGGCTTAATTACAAGGATCATGTTGAGGTTGATAAGCGCTACCAAAGACCAACTGAGGTTGATGCGTTAATTGGGGATCCATCAAAGGCTGAAAAAATCTTAGGATGGAAGGCCAAAACTTATTGGAAAGAGCTTGCAAAATTAATGGTTGATGCTGATTTAGAAACTGATAAATCCAAATCGCATTAAGTTTTAAGAAATTAATGTAATCAAGGAGACTTCGGCAGGACATACAAATCTAATTGGGGCATATGGGCTCATACCCATACCAGCTGAGACATTAAGCCAAGGTTCATTATTAACTTTAGTTACTCCTCGCGATCGCCAATTTTCCAAATCACAGTTTGTAGTCAGTGATTTACTCCCACCTATCCAAGGCAATCTAATCTGACCACCATGGGTATGGCCGGCAAAGATTAAATCTAATTCATCCTGCGCCATAGCGGCAAGGACTCGTTCATATGGTGCGTGGGTGACACCAATTGCAATATCAGCAGTTCTACTAACCTTGCCCTCAACTTTACGGTAATCATCTAACTCTAAGTGAGCATCATCAGTGCCACGAGCCTCAATCACAACACCATTTACCTTGAGCTTGACCTTACTATGATTTAAATCTTGCCAACCTCGTTTTGTTAACTGTTTTTGCAATCGCTGCCATGGCAACTTTTCTCCCAACTTTCGCTCACCATGATCTTTTTGTAGATAGGAGAAAGGGTTTTTAAACTTAGGTGCGTAGTAATCATTTGAGCCAAAGACAAATAATCCTGGTAGATCAAGAAGTTCATCTAGTGCATTGAGCGCAATATCAACCCCATCTTTGTGGGCGAGAAAATCACCTGTGCTTATTACTAAATCTGGTTTTAGATCTATAAATGTTTTGATATCTGCAATCTCCTGTTTTTTTCTTGTGTGAAGATGAAGGTCTGAAAAGTGTAAAACCCTAATTGGTTTGGCACCCTTAGGCAGCAGGGGCAGGGTAGCGGTGCGCACTTTGTATGCCATAGGCATGAGAAGATACCGCTATGGGACTAAAAGAAAAACTACAGTCAGATTTAACCGATGCGATTCGCTCTCAGGACAGCGTAAAAAGTGGCACCATCCGAATGCTCCTTGCTGCTATCACCAACGAAGAGGTGGCAGGCAAGAGCGCAAAGGTATTGAGCGATGCTGAAGTGATTACAGTATTATCCAGGGAGGCTAAAAAACGCCGTGAGGCTGTTGAGGCCTACACAAATGCAAAGCGTGATGATTTAGCCAATAAGGAAAAAGAAGAGGCAATAGTTATCGCACTCTACCTACCTGAACAATTAAGTGAGGCAGATATCAAGAAATTAATTGCTGAGGCGATTGCTGAAACAAATGCTGCAGGACCGGCTGGTATGGGATTAGTAATGAAAGTTTTACAACCTAAGATTGCTGGCAAAGCTGATGGCGGCGTGGTTTCATCATTAGTCAAAGCAGCACTTTCTCAATAAGAAAAAGGAATACAAAATGAAGTATGAATATGTCACTGTGCCACTACTAACACATGCAACAAAACAGATCCTAGATACTTGGGGCTCTGAAGGCTGGGAGTTAGTTCAAGTTGTTCCTGCCCCTGGCGGTGGGGATCAATTAGTTGCATATATGAAGCGAGAGATTAAGTGAGCATCAAAGAAAAACTTTCCGCTCTCGGTTTAACTCTGCCAACCGCTGCAGCTCCAGTAGCAGCGTATGTACCCGCAGTCAAAATTGGAAATCTAGTTTTCACCGCAGGACAACTTCCAGTAGTTAATGGCAAGTTAATTAAAGAGGGCAAGGTTGGCAGTGATGTATCAGCGGAAGATGCAAAGGAGCTTGCTCAGCTATGTGCCTTGAATGCCCTGGCTGCTATTTCATTAGTTGCAGAGCTTGATCAAATTGAAAGAGTTGTCAGAGTGGGTGGCTTTGTTAATTGCGCTCCAGGCTTTACAGCAATTCCTGGTGTAGTAAATGGTGCTAGTGAGCTGTTAATTAAGATTTTCGGAGATGTGAATGGTAAACACGCCAGAACTGCAGTTGGCGTAGCGGAGTTGCCACTAAATGCACCAGTTGAGATTGAGATGGTTGTGCAATTAAAGAATTAACGCCCGCGCTTTACTAATCGTTCATAATCTAAAACAATTACTGCGCGTGGTTCAAGCTTTACCCAACCACGGGAGGCAAAATCAGCCAATGCCTTATTAACAGTCTCACGGGATGCTCCAACTAATTGCGCAAGCTCTTCTTGAGTTAGCTCATGGTTAACATGCAAGCCATCATCTTTTTTAGTTCCAAATCGCTCACCTAATTCAATAATCGCCTTAGCAACTCGGCCAGGTACATCAGCAAAAACTAAATCAGATAAAACATCATTAGCCCGGCGAAGCCGCTGAGAAAGACGCTTTAAGAGTTGTAATGAAACATCGGGATGAGCTGTTACCCAACCAATTACCTGATCATTTGCAAGGGCAAGTAACTTAGAGTCAACCACCGCTGTGGCAGTTGCTGTTCGTGGTCCTGGATCAAAAAGTGATAACTCACCAAACATATCCCCAGGCCCTAAAATAGAGAGAAGATTTTCTCGGCCATCATTTGAGGTTGTGCCAAGTTTTAATTTGCCCTCAACTACAACAAACAGGCGATCTCCTGGATCACCCTCTTTAAATAAAACCTGACCCTTTAAAATCTTGATGCCACTCATTGATGCACGCAAACTGGCGGCAGAGGCATCATCTATAGCAGTAAAGAGCGGAGCTCGTCTTACTACCTCATCTTCATTCTTAGTGGCCATAAGACTAAGGATACTCCCGAAAGGTGGTTTCACTCCAACCAGCGTAATCTTGGGCAAATGCGAGAGAGTTTGGTCCGTAAAAAGGTAAGAGCAAGGGTGATCTATCGG
>SXRC01000024.1 GCA_005793655.1 Actinomycetota bacterium | reverse complement strand
ATCTACCGGAGTAGATGTTTATTCAATCCGGCAACCACTAGGGCCAGTTGCTGTGATATCACCATTTAATTTCCCAGCTATGGTGCCAATGTGGTTTTTCCCAATTGCAATTGCTTGTGGAAACACAGTTATTGTTAAACCGTCTGAAAAAGATCCAAGTGCAATCATGTTGGTTGCACAACTGCTGAAAGAGGCAGGATTACCCGATGGTGTATTTAATGTGGTTCATGGCGACAAAGTAGCGGTTGATGCCCTTTTAAATCACCCAGGGATCAAAGCAGTTTCATTTGTGGGATCAACCCCAATTGCTAAATATGTTTATGAGACTGGCACAAAAGCGGGTAAGCGAGTTCAAGCTTTAGGTGGTGCTAAAAACCACATGATCGTATTACCTGATGCTGATCTAAACTTGGCAGCAGATGCAGCAATCAATGCTGGCTTTGGTTCTGCCGGTGAGAGGTGCATGGCAATTTCAGCAATTGTTGCAGTTGAGCCTATTGCCGATAAGTTAATTGAAAAAATTAAAGAGCGAGCATTAAAAATTAAAACTGGTGATGGCACCAAGGGTGCTGATATGGGTCCACTTGTTACCAAGGTGCATCGTGACAAGGTTGCGGCCTATATTGCAGCTGGTGAAAAAGAGGGCGCCAAGATTATTTTTGATGGTCGAGATGTGATGTTGGATTCTGAAGGTTTTTGGCTTGGGCCGACCTTGTTTGATCAGGTGAAACCAAATATGAGTATTTATTTAGAGGAGATTTTTGGTCCGGTACTTAGTGTAATCAGAGTAAAAAGCTATGACGAGGCACTGAAATTAGTAAATGATCATCAATATGGAAATGGCACAGCCATTTTTACTAACGATGGTGGGGCAGCACGTCGATTCCAAAATGAGGTTGAGGTGGGAATGGTCGGTATTAACGTACCTATTCCAGTGCCAATGGCTTACTTCTCATTTGGTGGTTGGAAGAACTCTTTATTTGGTGATTCACATGCACATGGAACTGAAGGCGTTCACTTCTTTACCCGTGGCAAAGTTGTTACAAGTCGTTGGTTAGATCCAAGCCATGGTGGAATTAATTTAGGCTTTCCGCAAAATACCTAAGTTAGCCGCGAAGAGTTTTTGCTAATTCACTAAAGTCATTAACCATAAAATCTATCTCTGCTTGATCATGGGCCAAGCTAATAAGCCACTGCTCATCTAATCCTGGTGGCGTCATAATTCCATGATTGAGCGACCAAATAAATGAAAGCTCTGCTATTTGAAAATCAGTTGCTTTGTAATCGCGATAATTACGCACCGGAGTATCAGACCAAGTAACACACCCTTTAACCCCAAAACCAACGGTATGTGCTGGTAATTCATAAGTATCAATAATCTCTTGAAACCTTGTGAGTGCTTGAATATTGAAAGATTCTGCCTTGGCAAGTGCTGTGGGTGTGAAAATTTTATCGATCGCTCTAACTGCAGCCATAGCCAGAATATGACCATTAAATGTGCCAAGGTGTGGCATCCGACCATCAGTTACTGGTTTCATAAACTCTGCCTTACCGCCAAATGCTGCAAGTGGAATTCCACCACCAATTGATTTAGCCAAGCAAATTAAATCTGGAATTACGCCCAATCTCTGTGCTGCTCCTTGTGGGCCTGCAGTCAAGCCAGTCTTAACCTCATCAAAAATTAAGATAATTTTGTATTGATCACAAAGTTGACGAACCGCTTCTAAATATCCTTCATCTGGTAGCACTATGCCAATATTTTCTAAAACTGGCTCAACGATAAAGCAAGCAATGGTTGAGTAATGTTTTTCAAACACACTCTCAAGTGCTGCAATATTATTAAATGGCACTACGTGGGACTCACCTGGTACGGATGCATTTCCGATCACCGAGTTTGGTGAATCGGCAGGTCCTGCTTTATCAAGTGGTGGTTTAGTTGAAACCATCACCGCATCCCCACTTCCATGGTATCCACCTTCAACTTTTACTACACCCTCTTTGCCGGTGTAAGCACGAGCAGTGCGGATGGCATACATGGTTGATTCAGTTCCGGAGTTGGTAAATCTAATTTGATCAATTCCAAATCGGCGGCAAAGCCGCTCAGCTGCATCCCTTGAATCTGGAGATGGTGCGGTATACAACGTCCCCACATCTAATGTGGCTTTCAACTCTGCCATTACCTCTGGATTTAAATGTCCAGCCAACATCGAGCCAAAGCCCATAGAAAGATCTAACATCTTTCGGCCATCAACATCGGTCATCCAAGCACCCTTCGCAGACACGATCGATATTGGATAAGGATCAAATGATTGGAAGGTTGAATGTGCACCTAATGGAATTGATTTAAGTGCTCTCTCGTACTCAACACCTGAGCTGCGCAGGTTAGATTGATACAAAGCTACCTGTTGTTCAAACAACATGGCTAAGCGATTGGTATCAAGTGGTTTTGAATGTGTTGGTAGGGCTCTAAAGGTTTGGGGGTGGTGCGTTTGGGTTTTCATAAAATTTTGAACTATCAAAGGGTCTTATTTAAGACCAAAATTTTAGTGCACTCTCCTAATCAGAACTTCTCTTACAAGTGAAGTTTAGCAGAGTTAAAATAATAAGCAACAATCACCAGTTTATGCAAGATATTATGCGGGATTTATATTATTTTTTTACTAATAAATAGTAAAAATATGTAGTTTTAAGGGCATTAAATAACTGCATAAAATCAAGTATCATCTGCCTATGATTAATAAGCGAGTTGACCTGTCGTCAGAACAAATTGAGCATTTAAAAAGTTTAGTAACTGGTTTAGTTTCAACAAATGAAACTGTGTTGGCACAACATGGCAGAGATGAATCTGCTATTCCACCAGTTAATCCATCAGCTGTAGTGATGCCACAAAGCACAGAGGAAGTTTCTAAGGTTTTGGCTTACTGCAATCAACAAAAGATTCCAGTAGTTGCCTTCGGTGCTGGCTCATCGCTGGAAGGCCATGTGCTCCCCCTATTTGGCGGTATTTCACTTGATCTAACTCAGATGAACAAAATTATTGATGTTCGGGCAGATGATTTGTTGGTAAGGGTTCAACCAGGTGTTCATCGCGTAGCATTAAATGAAAAGCTAGCCAACTCTGGCCTATTTTTCTCAGTTGATCCAGGAGCCGATGCAACTCTTGGTGGAATGGCAGCAACTGGGGCTGCCGGCACCACAACTGTTAGATATGGCTCGATGCGAGATAACGTATTGGCTCTGACCGCAGTTATGGCAGATGGAACAATTATTAAAACTGGTCGTGAAACCAGAAAGTTATCAGCTGGCTATGACCTAACTAGATTACTTGTTGGCTCTGAGGGAACTTTGGCAGTGATAACTGAATTAACCCTTCGAGTATTTGGAATTCCAGAGAAGATGGCTGCTGCAACTGTGCAGTTTAAATCACTTGCAGATGGGGTAACTGCTGCCACAGCGATTGTTAGATCTGGTATCTCGATAGCAAGGTGTGAGTTTTTAGATGCCAAATGCATTAAAAATGTGAATTCACATGATGGATTGTCATTAGCAGAGGTGCCAACATTGTTTTTTGAATTCCATGGTTCACCTCAAGGAGTAGCAGAGGATGCGCAATCTGTGAAAGATATTGTGGAGGAGTTTGGTGGTTCAGAGTTTGCGTGGAGTACGGATGAAGGCGCTAGAAGAAAATTATGGCAAGCACGCCATAACGCGTATTGGGCAGGTATTGCAGCGAATCCTGGAAAGCGTGCAGTAAGTACTGATGCTGCAGTGCCGCTTTCTAAACTTGCGCAGGCTGTAACTGTTGCTGAACAGGTACTTAGTAAACATCCTTATCCGTTTTCAATATTAGGACATGTGGCAGATGCCAACTTTCATTGTTTTATAGTTACTGACCCAGAAAAACCAGAGGAGTTAGAGGATGTTCGTCACATTACCCATGAGCTAACTATGAAGATGATCGAAATGGGTGGTACTTGTACTGGTGAACATGGAATTGGTTCTGGCAAGATATCGGCGCTGATCGCAGAAACTGGCGCTGAAGCAGTTAGTATTATGCGTTCAATCAAGAAAACTCTAGATCCAAATAATATTTTAAACCCAGGAAAGGTGTTTAACTAAATGAGTGCAACTGTCTGGCAGGTAACAATCGCTGGACTTTTAGCAGTTTTACTCTTCGACCTGGCTTTGGCCATAATCAGGCGAAATAAAGAAACATCTATGAAAGAGGCAGCTGCCTGGACTATTTTTTATGTGAGCGCAGCAATTATTTTTGGGTATTCATTAGGTGATTGGGGCACAACCCAGGCACGTGGTGAGTTTTTCGCCGGCTGGATTACTGAGTACTCACTTTCTGTCGACAACTTATTCATATTTATTTTGATTTTAGCAAGATTTAAGATTGATAAAACAAAGCAGCAATTAGTGCTACTGATTGGAATTATTATGGCATTAGTGCTGCGGGGAATATTTATTGCCCTAGGTAGTGTTGCAATTTCAAGATACTCCTGGGTTTTTTACATATTTGGTGCTTTCTTGCTCTACACCGCTTATAAGTTAGTTAGTGAATCGGGTGAAAAAGAGTGGAAAGAAGGAAAACTAATCACTTGGTTTAGAAATAAAGGAGCCTCACCAATGATGATTGTATTGGTGGCGATTGCATTTACAGATCTGGTATTTGCCCTTGATTCAATTCCGGCAATATTTGGTTTAACCAAAGATCCTTATATTGTCTTTACCGCCAATGCTTTCGCACTTATGGGGCTACGTCAGCTCTACTTTTTATTGGGCGGCTTGATGGATAAATTGATTTACTTAACTAAAGGATTAGCGGTAATTTTAGGCTTTATCGGGGTAAAACTAATTGTTGAAGCCCTGCATGGTGGAGATATCCATAAAATATTTGGTGTTGAAATTCCAGAAATTTCCACACAATTCTCGCTGCTAGTCATCATTGGAACTTTACTTATAACAACTATTGCAAGTCTTTTCGTCAGTTCTAAATCAAAGGTGGCAGAATAACCCTCATGATCGAGGGCAGTAATAAGATCCAAGTATTCAAGCCTTACCATTCATCTTTGCCACCAATAAAGCCTTACCTTAAAGACTTTTGGCGTAGACGAGAGTTTGCTACTGAGCTATCAAAATTTTCTGACAAAGCTGAGTATCTAGAATCAAAGCTGGGCAAAGTTTGGTTAGTTTTAAACCCGTTATTTCTGGCGGTTATTTACTTCTTGTTAGTGACCATTATTCAAGGTGGTCGAGGTCAAGGTAATGGCTTCCTCACTTTGTGCCATATATTAATTGGGTTATTCACCTTTTATTTTGCTCAAAATTGCATCCTACTCGGGGCTGCCTCTATTACCTCAGGTGGCAGTCTGATTTTAAACCAAGCATTTCCAAGATCACTCCTACCACTTTCTAGTGCGATAAGTGCTGCTAGACAGTTCCTACCAACAATTCCAATTTATATTTTAATTGTTCTTATTGGAAAATTACTGCTTGATGATACTCAACTGCCAGGGCTTAATTGGACTTACTTGCTACTGCCATTTTTGTTTATCTTGTTAGTTATAACCAGTTTTGGAATTGCTTTGTTATGTGCCACGATGAATGTTTACTTCCGAGATACTACAAAGCTGCTTTCATACATCATGCGAATCTGGCTTTATGCGTCCCCAGTCTTATGGCAATCGGATATGTTAAATGGCTGGTATCGGATAATTCTTTATTTGAATCCTCTTGGGCCAATACTTTCTGCTAATTCAAGAATTTGGATTGATGGACTACCTCCCACTCTCTTTCAATTTATCGGTTGTATTTTTTGGGCATTTTTTGCATTTTTAATGGGAAGCTACTTCTTTATCTCAAGGGAGCGTGAATTTGCCGTCCGTATCTAATTCAAATATTTCATTGCAAAGTAATTTAGCAATTCGAATTCGGGATTTATCCATAAGTTATAAGATAAATATTGAGTCGAAAAAAACTTTAAAAAATGCGATCATGCGTGCCAGTAGAGGTGAGCGGGTTCGAACTAGAACTGTTGAAGCAGTAAAAAACTTAAGTCTAGATATCCCACATGGCTCTGTTCTAGGAATCGTGGGGGCAAATGGTGCGGGTAAATCAACACTTATGCGTTCAATTGGTGGAATCTTGCCACCAACATCTGGACAAATTACTGTTAATGGTCGAATCTCAACCTTATTGGCATTGGGTGTTGGCTTTAACAAAGCATTATCTGGTCGAGATAATATT